>JAFYXI010000037.1 GCA_017546245.1 Clostridia bacterium
AGAAAAAAACATAAAAAGCCTTGACAAACTATATTTTTTCTGTTATACTATAATTCGTTCTGTTGGAGAGGTGTCCGAGCGGTTTAAGGAGCTGGTCTTGAAAACCAGTGATGCGAGAGCACCGTGAGTTCGAATCTCACCCTCTCCGCCAAATTAAATATTAGCAGTTATGCTGCCTGACATATTCGGCAAGGAGAAGTACTCAAGTTGGCCGAAGAGGCGCCCCTGCTAAGGGTGTAGGTCGGGAAACCGGCGCGAGGGTTCAAATCCCTCCTTCTCCGCCAAGAAAAAGAGATAATTTTACCATTAGTAAAATTATCTCTTTTTCAGTTATATTTGCCTTCGGCAAGCTATATTGCTACGCAGTTATATTCGGTCTGCACCGAGTGATATTGTTCTTAGCACAGTTGAAATGCAAATATAATATCAACAAAACCAAACAAAATCAATTTTGTTACAGCTCCTTATTTGGTTTTTACTTATTCATAAATTCTCTTATGTAATCTTCAAGCAAATCAACTGTTTTTTCAATGCCAAGCTTACTGCTGTTTATGCTTATATGATAATTTCTTGAATCTCCCCACTTCCCTTTACAATGGTTATTATGGTAAAGCTTTCTTTCCATATCTTTTCTTATTCTCATTTTATTTGCTTCTTCATCGGTTTTTATTCCGTAAACTTCCTTTATACGCTTAATTTTACATGGAACATCACCCAACACAAATACAGAAACAAGGTTTGGATTATGCGAAAGCATAGCCTCTGAACAACGTCCGACAACCACAAAAGATTCCCCTGCATCACCTTTTTTCTGCAGATATTCAAACTGCATTCTGAAAATGTGTTCAGAAAAAGAATTTGTATGCCCTTTTACCTTTTTTGTAAAGAACTTAAGCTTTGGCTTTTCTTCATATTTACGCAAATGTTCGTGGTCAACATTTTTTTCCTCTGCAATATGCTCAAGAAGATTATGGTCATACAACGGCAAATTAAATCTCTTTGCCAAATCCTCGGCAATAATGTGACCACCGCTACCGAATTCGCGGCCAATTGAAATAATTAACTGTCTATCCATATCAAAGCCTCCCGATTATAAGTATCTTACATAAATAATGGCGGTAGATATTACAAGAACTATAAAAGTAGCAGGAATTGCGTATTTACAATATTTGCCCCAACCTATAAAATGACCTTCCTGCGCTGCTGCAGAAATACCTACAACATTTGCAGATGCACCTATAGGTGTAGCACTTCCGCCAACATCTGTGCCCATAGCCAAAGACCATGAAAGTGTTTCAAGGTCAATACCTGTTGTTGCCGAAAGCGAAGATATAACCGGAATCATAGTTGCCGCAAACGGTATGTTGTCAACAAGCGCGCTTGCTATACTTGACACCCAAATAATTATACCCACAATAAGAAATTTGTTATCTCCGCAAATACTTACTATCAAATCTGCGAGAAGTTCCAGAATTTTTGTTTGCTCAAGACCGCCTACAACGACAAAAAGACCGATAAAGAACAACAAGGTTTTATAATCTATCTTCTTTATAAGCATTATACTCTTTTTTCCTGCAAAAATCAAGGTAGCAACTGTAACTATTACACCGATAGTTGCAACGGTAAGCCCCGTTTGTGCATGTGTAACAAGTAAAACTACTGCTGCAAGGAAAATAAATGTACTTGCAAAAAATTCTCCCTTGCTCTTTACAGCCTCCCAAGGCTGCGGATATACAGCTGTTCCACGCAATTTTTCAGATTCCTTTAAAGGCTTACGGAAGCAAATATAGTAATAAACAATTACGAAAATTGCTGAAACCAGCACTATAAATCCTGTATTTATTATAAAGTCAAAAAAAGAATATCCCAATGATGTGCCTATAATAATATTTGGAGGATCTCCACACATTGTTGCAGAACCGCCAAGATTTGCGCAGAAAATCTCTGCCATAATAAGCGGAACAGGATTAAACTTTAACAATTTTGCAAGTTCTAAAGTTACCGCTGCAAGAAACAATATAACAGTAATACTGTCAATAAACATCGCAAGCACCAATGACATTATCATAAAAGTTATAAGAATTGATGTAGCGCGGTACTTAACAAGCTTTGCTATACCAAGACACAGCCATCTAAAGAAGCCGGATTCACCCATACCTTCTACCATTACCATCATTCCCGCAATAAATACAATGGTAGACCAGTTTATGCCTGACGATTCTTCGTGTGCCTGACCTGCCTGATACCAGAAATCCAATTTGGCAAAACTACCTAAATTCAATACCTCATTGATTGCAGTAAAGCTATGCATACACAATCCGAAAACTACAATCAGCATAAGGGCAGCGCTTAAAAGCGTAACGATATGCCTTTCGACTTTTTCTGATATGATTACCAAAAACATTACTACAAAAATCATAACCGAAAAAACCTGTGCGACTAACACTTTTGTCATCTCCTTAATAACTATAAATTTTAACCTTATATATAATAGCAAAGTCAAAATTTAAAGTCAAGCAAAAAGGTGTACAAAAATTGTCAAATTTTTAACAAAATTTAGTTAATAATTAAGCTGCCTAGTTTTCGTTTTTAAATTTGTACGGACTTGTTCCCTTTATCCTTTTAAAGCATCTGTAAAACTGAGTTTTATCGCTAAAGCCCGACCGATAACATACATCTTCTATTTTAAGTTCGGTAGTATTAAGCAAAAAGACTGCGTTTTCTATTCGTATTCTATTTAAATAATCGCTGAAATTAAGCCCTGTATATTGCTTAAAAATACGACTGAAATACGACGGATTGTATGAGCATTTTTTTGCGATGTCATCTAAGGTTATTTTTTCTGATGCGCGGCTTTTAATATAGTCTAAAAGCTCTTCTGTAATTCCTGAAAATTCTTTGTCTAAAACCAGCGACATTTTTCTGAATACCATTGTTATTAAAAGATTAAGCGCTGAACGAACGGCAAGCTCTCCTCCGGGGGAGTTTTCTTCTAATTCTTTTTCTAAAATATAGATTATACGCTCAATTCGGTCACGCTCGTCGGCAGAAAATCTTACGCACTTTTTTTCTTTATCTAAAATTTCTCTGAAGGTTTCAAATTCAGAAAGATTTAAAAGCGCAAAAGCATTTTCTTCATTTACCAATGCTCTGCTTATGTATTCAGGCTTCATTAAAATATTTATATACTCTGCATCTGTGCTGCCCAAAATACTGTGTGACTGATTGTAATTTATTATAACCATATCACCGCGCTTTACAGGATACATCTCTTTGTCTATCACATGAACGCATTTGCCCCTTAACATATAAACAAATTCAACAAAATTGTGGTAGTGTTCAGGAAAGCTTAAGGTTTCACCGGTCTCTTTGTGATGAGCAATGCTCACACTGTCAGACATTGAAAATACGTTACCCTTTTTCTCGATAGGCATAAGCTTCTCCTTTCAGTTTATTAACGTCATAATATCACAAAATACATTTTCAGTCAACACATAAAAATAACTGCCAATTGGCAGTTATTTTTATGTGTTATTTTTCTGATTCTGCAACTTCATTAAAACGTTTTTCGCAAAAATCTAAAAACTTATACCAAAGCTTATCATCAATAAACTTATTTTCGCCGGTATTGCGTAAGATATTTGCTTTGTTTAAGGTATCATTATTCCATACATGGTTGCCTAAAAACACCTCAACCTTTTCTTTGCGCAGTTTGTTTAATGATTTTAAATAATCCTCACGGCAATTATCATAATCAAACCACGGACTTACCAATGTATTTGCACCTGCTCCGCCAAATGTGCCTACACGATAAATCCTGCCGTCTTCTTCTGTATCAAAAAACAAAGATATTGTTCCTTTGGTGTGTCCCGGGGTTTCAACAAAACGAATGGTTGTGTTGCCCAAAGAAAGTGTATAGCCGTCTTTTATAAGAATATCTGCTGCAAAGTGCTGTTTTGCTTTTTCAAAATCGTCTTTTCCAATAAGAGTTTTAGCACCCGAAAGCTCTGCCATTGCAGCTGTTCCCTCTGTGTGGTCACCGTGCCAATGCGTGTTGATTATATATTTTACATCTTTCGGATTAAATCCTAAAGTATATATCGAATTGATAAGCAGATACAGAGTGTTTGAATATCCGGTATCTATTAAAATCAATCCGTCACCAGTATCTATCAAATGACTTGATGCCTGAAAAGTACCGGTAAAATATACATTACCTATAATTTTAAAAGGGTCTATTCTTCCCTCCCAAGGATTTACTATTTTTCTTCTTTCAAACATATTGTCGCACTCCTTATTAAAAATTAAAGGGACGCTAAACGCCCCTTTAATATTCTTACGCAAGACAACGTAAAATCATAGTTACTGCTTCTGCTCTTGTAATATTTCCGGCAGGTTTAAACGTGCCGTCGGGATATCCGTTAATCATACCCGATGCTGCTGCATCTAAAACTGCATCTTTCATATTTGCAGAAATTGAATCTATATCAGTAAAGCTGATATTTCGGGAAGTCTGACCTATTTTAAAGGCTCTTACCATTATGCGTGCAGTTTCTTCACGCGAAAGAATTGACGGGCCATCATCATACGGCTCTATCCAGCCTAATTCTTTAGCTTTACTTATTGCGCCTGCATACCACTCGGCACCTTGCGTTTCGTTGGTTTCGATATACATGGCACGCAAAAGCATAGTGATAAATTCTGCCCTTGATATATTTCTGTCAGGCAACAATCCTGCATCTGTTCCGAATAAAATACCACGCGATACTGCTGCATCAAGCGATTTTTGTGCCCAATGTGCAGGTGCAGACGATGTAGCATTGTTTTTGTTTGTGATTTTTTCAGACTCGGTTGTTTTATCAGTTTCCGGTAGAGTTTCAGTCTCCTGCTTCAGTTCTTTATGAATAGCCGGATTGTACTTGGTGTAGCTGTGTTCTACCGTGTATCCGGTAGGAACATAATCCTCGGCTAAAATAGGTTCAGGAGGCGGTTCTATTCCGTCTACACGAAGTTCCTTGGGATATGTTCCCGCAGGTGAAATTACCCAATAACCGTATTCTGCCAATTTTTCTTTCGGGGTATATATATAACTGCCCTCTGGGAATACAATAACCTGATTTCCTATCTGGAATGTGGGTTTGTTTTTACCGATTAAGAAGTTCTCAAGGCTTATGCCGGGTGTGTATAAGTCAGGAGTGATACGCCATACGTTTCTGCCACCTGCGCTCATACCTGACAGCACATATCTGTCATCCCAGTCTATAGCCTTTGTTAATAAGGTTTTTTTATCCTCAAAGCCCGCAACTTCATCAAGCTGACTAAACAACTTTGACAATAGTATTTCATCATCACCCTGTTTGGTTGAACCGTGATTATAAATTAAGAACGGGTCAGGATTCATAAGTCCCAAATGGAAAATAAACTCCTGATAATAATGAGTAATGTTAAAATTACCATATCCTCCGCTCGACCAGTTTTTAAGACCAACCCACGGCATTATTTTTCCATCAGTTGACAAAACTGCTGAATTTACGTTTACCATTGTCATAACCAAATTGTTATAGGATGTTTTTTTGAACTGATTAAACGGATAACCGTCAGGAGCATTTCCTGGATAGGTTAAGTGTATTAGCATGCCATAGCACACCGGCGAAGAATGTGTACCTGTGGTTTTTCCAGGTCCGCCAAGATATGTTTTATGTGCTGCACCGGTTATAATTTTGGTTTCGCCGTTATATGCTGATGAACCGTAGTTAGCTAACTTTATATCCGGATAAAACTGTGAAATAGGCTCGTAGGCTGCACGATTGTGATACATTGCAACTCTGTCACCATCTACCACTCTGTTCCATATGTTATAAGCATATTTATCCTTTGTGTAATTAACAACATAATATAATTCGCCTTGTGACTCATCACCAAATCTGAAATTACGTTTTTCAAGTTCCGGTCTTATTTCGGCTGCATATTTAGGATGGCTGACAATAGCCTCTGCAACACCTTTCTGTTTCATTGACCAGTTTGACATATCTGCCTCTAAGTCGTCGATAACATAATCAAGCTGTGCACCCTCGTTTTTTAATGCCTCGAAAAACTTTAAGTGTAATTCTCTTACTCTTTCAGTACCGGCATCCCATACAACAAGATTTTCGCGGTCTTTTGTTATTTCGGTCATTACATTGCGTATATCAATACCGCGCTTGCCCTCAGGCATTGTTTTTAAATAACGTGCCGCATTTTTTGCGGTGGGAACAGGACCTTGCGACGTTAAATCGCTATATAAAAGGTCGTAAGGCTTATATATATTATGCTCTTCTGTGCTTGGTTTAAAAAGATAGCCCCAAAAGCTGCCTTTTTTGCCCTCGTTAGCGCAGGCGCTGCCAACAGGCAGCGCCATAGCTAAAACTATAACCACACACAACAATTTTGATAACAAACTATTTTTATTTTTCATAATTATTTCGCTCCCAATAAATCAGGAATAACGTGCATTAAACGTTCGAATATAACAGCCATTTCTGCTCTTGTGCAGATATTATTCGGACGGAAGTTTCCATCCGGATAACCTTCTAACAAACCAAGTGCAGTAACTGCATTAATGTTGTTCTGTGCATCGCTGTTTAAGTAATATAAATCGTTAAACTGTGAGCTTGCTCCCTGAGTTTCGATGCTCATTGCTTTTACTAAAATATTGCACATTTTAGCACGGGTTAAGTTAGTTTCGGGTGCTAAAAGCGAACCGCTTTCAGGAGCTATCCAACCGCCTGCAGCTGCTGTTGATACGGTGTCAGCATACCATTTGTCAGCCGAAACATCGCTGTAGCCGCCTGCGTATTCTGTTGTTTTAACACCTAACACACGCATAAGCATTGCCAAAAACTCTGCTTTGTTAATCATTCTGTCAGGCTCCATACCAATGTCTGTACCCTGCATAACTCCGAATGCTAACATATTTGCAAAGCTGTTTTCTGCCCAATGACCTTTTGCATCTTGAGGCATTGTGCCACTAAAGAGCGGAATTTTGCCACCCTTGCCCACTATCGGATTTAACACGAGCTTTGTGGTAGCTACAGGTGCCTCAGGTGCCTGAGTCTGCTGATTTTCAGAAGAATCTTCTTTATTTTCTGTATCTGCAGGTTTTGACGGTGTAGTTGTTGTCGCATCTGCTTCGATAATCGGTTTTAAATAGTTGTTCGGATCAGGCATGGTCTCACTTGATTCCATATCAGCACCTGCCGGTAAATGGTCAGGTGTGTCAACAGGCTCGTCAGGTATCGGATAGTCAAGTGATCTGTATTCGTTAGGCCATGTTGCATCAGGAGTGATTACCCAATAACCGTACTGCGAAACCTTATCTTCAGGCTCGTAAATAAAGCTACCTTCAGGGAATTCAATGCACTGGTTACCAATTCTGAAGTTTACACCGCCAATGGTGTTTACTAAGAAGTTTTCCATACTAACACCAGGTGTGTAAAGGTCAGGAGTGATTCTCCATACGCCTTTTCCGTTAGCTTTCATACCTGAAAGGAAGTAACGCTGATCCCATGAAGGTACTGCGTTAAGTGACGGAGTGATGTTTTCTCTGTCTTCAAAGCCTACTACTTCGCCCAGTTCTTTAAACGCATGTCTTAAAAGCTCCATATCATCACCGGGGTCAGTAGAACCGTGGTTGTAAATTAAGAATGGGTCTGGGTTAAACATACCGAAGTGTAAAACCATTTCTGTATAATAGTCGGTTTTATAGTGGTTGTGGTATGCAGACTGTCCGAGACCTACCCATGTTCTTGCGCCAACCCATGGCATAAAGCCTCTGTCTGATTCTGCACAACCGATGATTGTATTATTATTTTTAATCATTTCGATTAAAAGGTGGTTAAACGGGGTATCTGCCATTTTAGCGTACGGATACTCTTTCGGAGGATTATCCGCAATCATACCAAAGTTACCATAGTTAACGGTTGATGCTGATGTTCCTACAGGTTCGCCTCTTAAACCAGGAGCCGAACGTGTACCCTGATAGTTATATACAGGAATCTTACCCGTTCCTACATCACCCTTACCGTAGTTAGAGAACTTGATATCAGGATAATATTGTGCAATTACTTCATAAACAACCTTGTTATATGTTCTCCAGAATACGCTTCCGTTAAATACATCATTAAAGATACTGAAGGCAGTATCCGCACCCTCGGGGCGTTCTTCTTCATAGAAACGACTACGTCTTGGCTCCTGCGCACCTGGGTAAATATTAATATACTCTAAGTCATATTCTTCGCCGAACACATATCCCGCTGCTTCAAGTTCAGGACGAATTGCCTTATATTCAGGAGTCTGTTCAACCTTTTTTAATTCTTCTTTAATCCATTCTTCGTACAGATGACCTTTGTTAGCAATGGTATCCTGTACAGATTCTGAACTGCTTCTGAAATGTGCAATGGCTGTATTTTCGATACCGTAACACAAAATACCGCTTTCGTTATCGTCTATTACATAGTCAAGTTCTGCGCCTGCTGCTTTCATTGCTGAAAACAATGCATCTGTGTCTTTTCTTAACTGCTCAATAGATTCATCAGACAAGAAGAAATAGTTTTGCATATTACTTGATAATCCGTTGGTAAAGCCCGTAATATCAAGCACTTTTCTGCCCTTTGGCTTTTCTTTAAGCTTTGTTGCAAGCTCTTTAGCCAAAGGCACAGCACCTTTATCTCTTAAATTGTCGATTCTTACATTGATAGAGCGTACTAAAGTGTCGTCAGATACACTATCTGAATACAAAACGCCCCAGAAGGTATCTGTATTACCCTTTTCAAATTTTTCTGCCGCAAGTGCCGTACACGGTATAAACATAAATACCATGAGCATTGCTAAAAGTCCTGTTAAAATCTTTTTCACTTTTTGCCCCTCCTTTATTCATGCTTATACAAGAATCCGCTCTGACACGACATCCATCTTGCAGAAAGTACTAATGTTACATAATCGGTTGCCGAGTCTTCATAACCAATTAAGTCTGATGCTACGGCATTTCGAACACTGTATTTTCCGTTCTTTTCTACAAGACAGGTAAGCGACGGATTTACAGATGTAAATGTATATTCCGGATTTGCAGGGTCACCCATTGCACCGTATATATAACCGTCTTTAGCTTTTATAAGATTTATGACATATAATCTGTGTACCTGGTCACGAGAGAAATATTTGTAATCATCATTCGTATTCAAAGAACCACCGGCACCAAGTGAGCCTACTCCCATTAATTTTCTGTTGGTGCTGTCGTAGGCAATTTCGATTGCCTTAATATAACCCAATACGTCAGCAGAAATGTTAACCAGGTCACCCGGAACTACCTTATAGGTATCACCTGTTGCTACACCCTTACTGTCATAAATTTTAAGGTTATTAAGGTCAATTTTCGGATCGTTTATATAATAATTCATTTTATTTGTCTGAAGAACTGTTACCTCTTCATCTTCGTGCATAGCCTTTTTAATAGAAAGTACCATCTGTATACTGAAGCCACTTTGTACGTGTGGCTTAGGCTCAGCATCTGCAATAAGAATTACAAAAGCAGCAACTAAGTCTTCTGACTTTTCTTTATATGCCATAAATTTGAAGTTAGACGAAGGTCTTGACGCACCGATAAACATTTTTTCCTGCGCGGTGTTCATTGTGCCGTCAGCAAAGAACGGTGCCTGAACATATTCTGTATTAGCATTAGAACCTAATGATTTTGACTTCTGAGGGTCATAGTTGGCATATGCATCACCATCAGCTTCATTATGTGAATACAAAACGTTACGATAAGCTGCATAACCCTGGCTTGTATTTGATTTGTCTACTCCACCCATAACGTAGAAGAAATCTTTACCGTCGTCGTAGTTACCTGCCTGCATAATATAGGTGATTTCGTTGTTTTCGTTAACGCCGAGTTTTACAGGCTGGGCAACGAATTTTGTGCCTTTCTCTCCGGTTCTGCCGTTACGTAAAAATGCATCTTCAACCTTGCTTTTATCTTCTTTTTTACCATTTAACTCAACTTTTTCTGCACAGTAATAGGTATTAAATTCACCAAGACTTCTTGCAAAGAATTTAATTTTAACATCTCCGCTTAAGTCTTTAGCCTGCTCAACACCAGTTACAATCGCATAGAAAGGTGCTGCTGCACCACCTGCAGCTTCATCACCATAAAAAGCGATTTCGCCGTTAAAGTTAAGATAGAAGGTATAAGTATAATCAAATTTAGCTTCGTCAATTTTTTTAGCCGCAATAAGCTGCTGTAAATACTTAGAAAGCTTGTATGTTTTTTCGCCGATTGTCCACTCGTTTGTTTCGGTATCTTTCTGAGAAATTTCGCCGCTTACTGTATCATTGCTTACATAAACATCCATTTTTGTGTCTGCGCCGCTTTCGGCAACTGAAATTACAGTGTTTGTAGCAATATCGTCAAATTTTGCTGCTGTACCGTTAGCTTTATAGTATCTGATGTTATTTCCATACTTTAAAAAGTCATAACGTTCCATAGCATCCTGACCGAGTACAATCATATCGTCAGATAAAACAGCTTTAACAACAACCTCTGTAAATGAACGGATAATAACTACCTCTGCATCTCTGCCTTCAAAATTATTAATGATAGTTACTTCACCTATTTCAGGCATCATCTTATCTTTTTTATAAAGACCGGTATACTCTTCTCCGTTATAGATTACATAAGGGTCATTGAGTGTGATGGTTCTTGTTTTGTCTCCATCCTCGTAATAATAGGTCATATCTTTATAATCTTCAAGAATGTCTGCATTAAGAACCATAACGTCATCTTCGTCAAGCACGTTTATTGAAATAATTTCTTTAGTGCTTACAGATGTATCGTTATACCAATAAGCTTCTACATGATGACCTAAGAGTGATGCTCTGTCGTAGTCGTAAAGGAAGAATTTTGTGTCATCAATTAAAATACAGCCTTCTGTTAAATCAGCCTTAGAGCCGCTGCCAAAAATTACATTATCAGCACCGGTTACTGTTCCGGTTGTTCTTACAACATTGTGGAATTTGTAAAGCGCATTGATTTCGTCGAGCTGAACAAATTTTGTTACCTCACCAAATGATGTCTGATCCATTACTTTAGCGTGAAGAGCATTATAAATCATTTTATATGCTTCGCCGCGAGTAAGCTGACCGTCGTTATCAACGCCGTCAAATAAATCTAATGTGCCTGCAAAACGTGCATATGTGTCGTTTTTAAGCGCAAGCTCGCCATAACCCATACTCATTAACAATGCTTTTGCAGCATCTTCAGCAGTAATTGCCCATGCAGGATAAAAATATCCATCATCAACCGGAGCCATATAGCCTGCCGCAACAGCTGTGTATATGTACGGAGCTTCTAAATAATCTGCAAATACGTCGTTTAACTTAACTGCGTCTTTGCTTACAATTGTGTCAAACATGCCTGTAAAATGACAAGCTAAAACCGCAAATTCTGCTCTTGTCATCTGAGCCGACATATCGGTATCTGCTTCATCGTCAACAATGTCTAAATCATAAAGCAACTCTTTTGCAGTTTCAAGCTGTGGGTCTATAACCTGCTCTGCTATCTGCTCTGTAGCTTGCTCCGCCTGTGCTTCTTCAGCAAATGCCGGAATGAATGATGTAAACATCATTACCGCCGCTAAAAGCAGAACACTTAATTTGCTTATTGCCTTTTTCAAAATTATCTCCTCCTTGAATTATCTGTAACAGCTATTACTGCTGTGTATATATAACAACTGAACCTATCGGTGCAATGTTTTTCCAGTTATCTAAAAGCGATACTCTTACGATGCTGTCAGCATCTTCAAATGCAACTGTGCCGATTGTAATATTTTCTGTTGCACCGGCTGCTATAACACCGTATACGCTTTTAATTTCAACGCATTCGTTGTCACCGTTCCATGATGTTGCCAAAAGCAGATATTCTCTTGCTTTAGCACTTGGTTTAGAAAGTGTAATGCTTGCTGTAACACTACCCTCTGCCGCTGCAAAATCAACTGTTGAAAGTGATGCCGCAAGCGGGTCAACCGGTGTCGCAAACGGAATTTCAACTACTTCTGCCAAACCGAAGTCATCTGATGTTGAGCAGATTTTGCTGGTTAATGTTAAGTTATAATTTTCGCCGTAAGGTAAGTTGTCGAAAGTAATGGTCATAACACCATCAGTATAGTCAATTTCGTATTTATCAGTTACATCCAAGTTGGGGTTTTCTGCTGTAAAAATAATATTTTCTTTTGTAATTGTATCTGTGTTAAGGTCTGCTGAGAATGTAAAGGTTGCAGAGCTAAAGTCATCTGCCAATACCTGTGATGTGCAGGTAAGCTCTTCAATATCTACTACATATTCTTTAAACTCATCAACTAAAACTTTTGTACCTTCTGCATAACCCGCTGCAGTAATCACAGTTGACCACCAAACCTTAGCCCATCTGCCTTTACCTGCCTGCACATACTGCCAGTCAGATCTACCAATAACATTACCTGCTTCGTCGTATATAGTTGCATCCATATAGGTTTTTGACTCTGATTCAGCTGCACGAGCATCCATATATGCCTCGATTGTGTACCACTCGTCTGCATTCATAGTAACTCCTTCGTTAAGGAAGTTTACATATGTTGCTTTAGCTTTATCATAATACTGTGCCTGACCCGCTGTAAGTCTTACACCAAAACACATAAGCGCTCTGGATGTGTCAGGACCTACTGTTGTCTGGTCAGTTTGAGCAAATACATAAACTGATCCACTTGCTTCAACAGAAGGCAATTTAACCTTTGCTGTGAATTTTTTAAAGGTTTCGTTTGCAGTTGCGGTAGGACCGCTAACAATTCCAAGCTTATGCTCATAATAGTTTACACCGCCTGAAACTATATTTTTGGTATCGGCAGCAAGCTCAAAATATTTGTTGCCATTATCGTCTTTTCTTACCACAACACCATTAGCTGTCTTAAAATTATTGCCTACCGGTTTAACACTTCCGCCATAACCCGGCTCTACTTCGGGTTTGTTTGCAAGAGCTACATCTTCCGGTAAGTCTTCTTCAGAGACAGTACATACGGTAAGAATCTCTTCGCTTGCCGCAAATGACGGTAAAATGCCAATGCTTAAAACCATCAAAAATGCCATTAACAAACTAACTGTTTTTTTCATATTTTTACATCTCCGTTCTGTTTTTATATATAGGTTTAATTTATATTAATTTTCTATTTTAAGGTTATTTCCGGCGTTATCGGATTTAGTGTTTCAAATCCTTGCCAGATAAACATTTTTTTACTGTCATTCGGCAGAGTATCTTTATTTATATTTTTTATAACGATTCTGCCTACCGAATCAACAAATTTCGATTTTTCTTCTGTTTTAATGTCCGTCATTTTACCATTGTTATATTTTGCGATACTAGCTGCTATATCTTTACCGGACATTCCTTTATAAAACAAAACTGCTGTTTGGGCATCTTCTTTATTATCTTCTGATACCTCGATGCCGTTTTTATCGTACAATTTCAACAATATACTGCTTTCCTCTGTTTCATTCTCGTTCTCATTCACTATTATGGGATATACACCTATCGGTGTTTCAACCCAACTGCCATAGGTAGAGGATATATTAGGTAAAATTGTACCATCAGGGAACGATATTCTATAACCATCTATATAAAATGTGGGTGTTCCCTCTTTTTGAGTACAAAATTCCTGACCCTCTGCAAGTTTTAAATTATCGGGTGTTATTCTGAAAAGGAAACGACCTTTTGTCTGCATACCTGACAGTATGAACGGATACTCCCTATACGAAGTATCGTCAACCAATGTTTTTGACGTTTTTTTGTCAGCATATGCATTTAATTCTTCCATTGCTTTTCGCATACCGTCTACATTTCCCTGCGGATTTTCTTCTTCTCCGCCGTAATATATCGGTCCGTAGTGCAAAAATGCATCGGGATTACATAAACCTAAATGTAATAAATATTCATAAAAATATGGTCTGTCTTCATCTATATAAGAAAATTTATGATAATATTCTGATACTACCCAAGGCATTGTTTTTCCGTCATCTGACGAAATTACAATATTTTTCATGCCTGCTATTAAGCTCTGTGCCTCGGCAAACGGCGTTGCGTCAATTGTATAAACCGTTCCGTCGGGATAATACCTTTTTGTTCCGGCAGAAGCACTGTACAAAACAGGCGAAGAATGTGTGCCTGCTTTTATTCTGTTTCCGCCTACATAATATCTGTGCGCTCCGCCTGTATAATAAGCGGTTATGCGGTCGTTTGAGCTATAGTTTGAGTAGTAAACATCGGGATAATATTTTTTAGCCGGCTCGTAAATTCCTGCGGTTAAGCATTCACTTTTATAGCTGTCTAAAACAGCTGTCCATATTAAATACGCATTGTCTTTAGCCGAATTGTGATACGGAACATCATAAAGCTCGTTCTTTGTTGTGTTAAACTCGAATCCGCGTTCAACCAAACGGGGTCTTATAACATTCTGATACGTTGGGTCTGATACAACCTCTTCCAATCTGTTTCCTATTACAGTTTGCGAGTCTGCACCATCCGGCACATACTTAAAGCCCCACGGACACATAGTATTTTCGTTGTCGGTATAAATTCCGTCAAGGTCTCCGCCCATATGGTAATATACATTAAAGAACTTGTCTAAATATGCCGCCTGTTCTTCTACGTCTTCCCATTGCCAGATAAATTTTCCGCTTTTTGCGTTCATATTTGCAATGTCTGTATGAATATACAAATATTTTCTGCCCGGCTGGCGCAAATCCATATGTTTTTTTACTGTTTGGGCGGCATGCTCAATGCCTTTGTTAATTAAAGTTGTATCGAGCCATACAGCACCCTGAATATAATCCTCGCATACATCTGTGTATGCATCGTTCCAAAGCTCAGCAAAAAACAAATCGCTTTGCGAACCAGACAGTCTGTTGCCCTCTGCCGCATATTCAACCGAGGTTATCTCGCCGCGTGCACGCAGAGTATAGATGCCCGTTCCGTCATCTGCCGTATATGGATATTCCAAAACTCCGCTTTCGGGAATCTTTTGCATATCAAAGCCTGCAAAAATATCTTGTGTATTTTCGCTTTCATACGCTTCTTTCTGGCTTTTGCCGGGAGTTATCAATTCAATAGTTACCCATGTGTCGGGTGTGCCGTAGATTAAGGCAGTCATCTGAGCATCCGGATTGTTAATCCGGACGCTCATTTCTTTTAGCTGACTGTCTGATGTCGATTGCTCAGCAAATACCGGCATTTGCAACAGCAATGCCGAAAGCAATATGCACGATAATAAGCGTCGTAATCTTTCCATCATAAATTCTCCTTTTATTAACTAAAAATATATTATTTAGTTAATGCATATTCTAAAGCGATTGGGAGTAATGAATCTAATCTATCCCAAACAAATACTTTTGCTGTTAAGCCTGCTTTTGTAATTGCAATAGCTTCTGTTTCGTCGCTGCTTACCATGTTAGGAGCAACTGAGAAGCCGTCAGAAACCTTAAGGTCAACTAATTTGCCGTTGTCATAAACTGCAATTGCAACACAACCGCTGATGCTTGTTGAGTTTGCATTTACGATGTCAACCTTACCGCAAACAGCCGTAGCTTTTGATACTGCATCTATAGCTGCACCGTCTGCATTTACAACTTTTGAAACAATGCTTGTCTCGTTTACATCATCAGGTGTTGTAAAGGTAATATCCTGATAAAGACCTGCACTTGTCGGAAGACCCATAATTACTGAGTCGCTTGCAGATGTAACAGACATATTATAGTCTGAAACTCCTGCAGAAAGACGGATTTTATAAGTTGTGTTAGCAGCAGCTGCTTTAAAGCTTATTTTCATATTCTTTGAAGAACCCGGAATTTCGCCGTCGTTTGCAAGAACGAGGTCGTAATCCATGCTCGGAATGAGTTCTACATCGTTAGCGTAAACAATTACAGTATTATAATTGATGTTATCGTTAGAAATATCGTTGCTGAATGCAAAGTTAAGAGTCATTGCTTTTGTTGCAGGAAGTGTCATTCCGTTTTCAAAGTCAATTCCTTCTGCTGATCTATCAGCTGCTATAACAGCATTATCTATGTTGCCTACTTTACCGTCAGGATCTGTGTGATATACATGTATTGCATCCTGCAAAGATGCCGGTGTCGGCTTTCCCTCAGGATCTACAGTCAAATCAGGCATAATCGGGTCTAAACCAACCAACTCTGCATAGTTGTAGCCTTCAACATAGTACTGAGCATCAGGTCCTAAATAGGTTTCGAAATCGTCTTCAATCATGATTGTAATATTTGTATCAGCAAGAATATCTGCATAAGTAGGAGCTATATATGCAGCAGTATTATCGAAGTGAATGTAGCTGTTTAAGTCAGAAAATCCTACCCACATAATATTAGCCTGACACCATGTAGGTGATGTCGCTGTATTCGGTATTTTTGAAATTGTATATGCCTGTGCAGACTTTGTTAATACATTGCCTGCTGCATCTTTTAAGGTTATTGTTGCTTTAGGTTCATCAAAAACTGAATAGTCTACTAAAGCTTCTAAGGTGTACCATGTGTTTTCAGCAAGCTGATAGCTTGTGCCTTCTGTAAGAGTAACTGCTGAGCCGTCAACTGCTTTTGCACCAAATGCGCCTGTTTTGTCAACCATTGCTACGCCTTCTAATGCCTGTGTGTTACTGTTAAGCATATTTCTTGTACCAATAAAGTCTATTAAATAGAACTCTGAACCAAACTTAGGAATACGGAAGCTTAAGTTATAACGTGCAGCTGTGTTCACGCTTCCTTCGCCTAAAGGATTGTTTTTAGTTGTTGTTGATAAGTTAAAACGTTCACCAACTGTTCTTCTCCATGCGTTAGAGGTTTTTGCAGCAACATATTTGTTGATAATTGCAGCTGAGCTTCCGCTTGCAACCTCTAAGGTAGGAATGTTGTCAAGCTTATAAGCTTTAAATTCGTCAATTTTTACTACAGTTTTCTCAGGATAACCATATGCATCTATACATGTAGAACGACCGTCGAGGTCATATTTATAGCTTTCTTTATAAGTATATACCCAACCTGTTTCGCCAAGAAGATTCTCTCCATCATACACGAAAGCTCTCATGTAAATCGGACCGGCTTCAGATGTAGTTTTTCTGCCGCGAAAATCTTTAATAGCTACAATACGGTAGTATTTGTCAGCCTGCATTGTGCCGTTCGGAACGAAGTTTATGTAAGCACCTTTTGTTTCCTCATCCACTACAGCTTCCGGATCATAGTAATATGCTCCGCCATTTTTAAGCTGAACACCAAAGCCTTTAATTGCTTTAATGTTAAAGCCGGTAGTTGAATCACCGGTATTCCAAGCAGCTTGACCAAACACGTTGGTTGTTCCCTGCTCTACAGAAGGAAGACTAACCAATGCCGAATATTTTTTAACCTTTGTTGAATTTGTGCCTTTGCCTGAACTATCATAGTCATCTATAAAAAGCTTATGACTGTGATAACCATCTGCTCTTTTGTTGTAGGCATCAAGTTCAAAATACACGTTGCCGGCATCGTCTTTTTTAACCGCAACACCAATACTGTCTTCTACTTCAGCTGCTACTACTTCAGTAAAAGTAGTAAGGTTTGTGCCGCCGAAGCCGCCGGTTGAAACCGGTGTTCCTGTAAGATCGCCTACTTCAAGCGCTTCTTCTTTGCCCGGGAATAATTCTGTTTCGCTTGTTGCGAATGCAGGAATCATTCCGATGCTTAATACCATCAAGCATGCTAAGAATAAACTAACCAATTTTTTCATAAACATTGCCTCCTAAAAATTTTGTAAAAATATATAAATTATTGTAAAACTAATTAAATAAAGAAATTTTTCCGTCGGCACATAACACCTTGGTTTTGCGCTTTCGGTTTGCTTTTACATTCGAATGGAGCAAGCCCCATCCCCACACCGCCGACATTTGCAAACCCTTACACCGTAGGGCAAGGGCTTGCTCTTGCCGTATTTTTTTCTTCTTATTTAATATATAACGATTACAATTTATATTTAAGAAATAACCTTTGTTACTTCGTAAAGCAGTTTTGCAGCCTGCGCTCTTGTTGTTGTGCCGGTTGCACCAAACTCTGTGTCGCTTAATCCGTTAATTAAGCCTGCGCTGTAAAGCTTTTCTACTGCTTCTTTTGCGTAGTCGCTTATGTTATCGGCAAAGTTGCTTTCTGCTTTAACAGCTTTAAGCTCTGCACCTTTTACCTTAAGTGCGTTTGCACACATTACTGCCATATCCTGACGGCTGATGTTACGTCCTACGCCAAAGCCATCGCCCATACCCGATACAATGCCGTTATTGTATGCTGTGTATACATAAGGTGCAAACCATTCATTGCCCGATACGTCAGCAAAATCTGCTGCAGCTCCGCTTGTTTCAAAGCCAAGTGCTGCTACTAACATTTTAACAAATTCTTCACGGGTTACTGCTGCATCAGGAGCAAAGCTTCCGTCAGGTCTGCCGCTGATTATGCCTTTTTCGTGCAGAACTGTTATTGCCTCATGCGCCCATACTACAGTTGCAATGTCGTTAAATACATAGCTCGATGCGTTCGGTACATCAGGAATAACCGGTGCTACATCGCTGAATGAATAGCTAACCTTACTGCCTGATGAAGACGAACCGCCGCCACTGCCGCCGGAGCCGCCTGACGAACCGCCGTTACCATCGGGGATTACTGCATTTAATTCTTCTGCAAAATCTTCTAATGATTCAAACGGCTGTGCATCAATAACGTCACGGCAAATTTCAAGAGGTTTGTCAGCGTCGCTGTATGCTTCAAAATCAACACCGGCATCTTTAAGTTCATCTTCAAACTTTGTGATTACGGTATCTAATACGCCAACAGCCTTAGTATAAGACAATGTTGTTAATAAAAGAATGTCGCCAAGTTCATCTGCTGCAGCATCTACACTTTTACCCGAAAGGTCAGCCTTAGCAACAGCTTTATAAAATTCAGCTTTAACATCATCATCTAAAACATCTGCATCTGCATAAATTTCTTTATATGCTTTCTGCTCTGTAAATTTAAGCGCAGCAGCATTCGCCTCTAAATATGCGCCTGCATCGGTTGCTGCGTTTAAGCATTCAACCAGCACAGCATCTTCAAAGATTTTTGTAAAGGCTGCCGTATTTTTTACAGCACTTGCATTTAATTCTTTGCTTATGCACTCAAAAATTTTGGTTTTAGTTGCCGCATCTGCTTTATCGAATGATTCATACATTTTGTTTTCGTCTAAACCTAAAATCTGATATGGTTTATATACATTTTCGTTAGCAGGCTTTTCAAATATCGCTGCAACTGTATCTGCAGTAATATTCTCTGCTAATGCTGTAACAATATTTTCTGAATCATTATCTGTAATAAACTTAAAAGTAGTTTCAACGGTTTTATACAGTCCTGATGCATTTACACGTACTGTATATTTACCTTTATCGCTATTTGGTTTAAAGGTAAATTCAACATTACCACTTGCATCTGCAACACCGTGATACAAACAAACGATGTTGCTGTTAACCGCATCAGAATTTGTAATTCCGTACTTTCCGTCTTCTGTTTTAAGATTTTCTAAGCTGCCCGAAGGATCAATAACCTGAACGACTACATCTTTACCTGCAAACTCTTCTCCGCACGCAACAGTAAGAGTTACATCAGTTTCGGTAACAACGGTCTGTATTGCCACCTCTGCCGAAACAACAGGAGCCATAGCCAAACTTAATGCCAAAACAGCAGACAGAATTTTGCAGTAAAGTTTGCTTTTAAATAATTTTTTCATTATTTATTTTCTCTCCATTCATCATACTGTTTCTGAACATCTGCAATAAATCTGCTCATTCCTGCGCTTTCGAATTTTTCTAAAGCTTTAGGAAGCATTTCTTCAGGGTCAACCGCACCCGAAATAATTGCGTTCATATATTCCTGATATACGTTGTTGAATGCGCTCAGCTCGTTCATCATGCCGTCAGCGTTATATACGAATCCGAGTGCAGGAGATTTGATTGCATTTTCGTCAAATTCTAAGTATTTGTCATAGATGTCTTCAGGTGTGCCTTCAATCATTCTCATAAGATATTTGTTACCCTGAGGCGATACATATGTTTCAAAGCCAGTGTCTGCTTTCTTTTCGCAGCCTTCAGGAAGCTTGAACTGATTTTCGCCAACTGCAATCCAGTGTTTACCTTCGATACCTAATGATACAAGGTTTCTTAAATATTTATCTGTGTTGATTAAGTTAATTAACTGCATAGCTTTTTCAGGATGCTCTGAAGTTGACGGAATCGCCATCATACAGGTTGTTACGTTGTATGTACCCATCTTAGGCTTAATTAAATGAACAACGCCGTACTGATATTTGCTTGTCTGATTTTTCTGGTCAACCAGATACGGAAGCTCCTGCTCGATTGATGAGAATGTTCCGCCGCCTGCACCTGTGTTTTCGGTTGCAATATCTCTGCGGATAAATCCTTTTTTATAGAAATCGTGCATAACTTTGTAGTATTCTTTTGCCTGCTCTGTTGCATACGGGTTTACGATTGTGTTCGGGTCACCCTCTAACTCGATTGAAGCAAAGCCTTCTGCACCGGCAATATCGTCATACTGTAAAAGTTCAAACGGTGTTAAAGACAGTGGAAAGTTGAGCGGATATGTAGTTGGCTCGTTATCTCTGATTACTTCGTAGATAGGCGCTAAATCTTTGAACTCTTTAACGCTGTCCATATCAAGATTGTATTTGTCTGCCATATCCTTGTTATAGTATACGGTATGCTCAACCGCATAATCCTTAAAGAACGGCAATCCATAGAGTACGCCGTTTAATTTTGCGGCATTTAAAGCATATTCAGGTGTAATTTCTTTAATTTCTTTACCGTATTCTTCCAACAAATCATCCATAGGAGCCAAGGAACCGTTTTTAACATAGTTGGTGTAACCTGAACCGCCTGTGTATAAAATGTCGAATTTTTCGCCCGATGCCATAATCAAACGAATTTTTTCGTTGTATTCTGCACCGATAATAGAAATGTTTTTAACGGTTGCGCCAATTTTAGGCTCGATGTACTTATTAACCTCATCATAAACCATCTGATGGTCTCTGGTTGTTGCTGAACGGTTGTACCATACAAGCTCAGGCACTTCGCCGTTCGAGGTTTCGCTGCTCTTCGGTCCGCAGGCTGTAAGCGAAATTATGCTTACTACTGCCAGTACCGCGCATAAGATTCTTCTGAATTTTTTTGTTTCTTTCATTTTTTATTTCTCCTCTCTTTTAATTGTATACTTTTTAATATATTAGCAATCCTTCAGTTCCGTAAAGCATTAACCCTTTACCGAACCAACGGTTATACCCTTTACAAAGTGTTTCTGGAAGAATGGATAAGCTACAACAATCGGTACTACAACTATTACCAGCAGCGCCATCTTTACTGATTCACTCGGTACTGATTCGGCTACTGCCGCCGCCTCTGACGCGGTCATCTCACCCGCATTGTTTGCTAAGAATGCTATTTCTTTTTCGATTCGGTTTAAGAGCAACTGAATCGGAATAATATCTGTTCTGGTTAATACATAAATAAATGCGGTCTTCCATGCGTTCCAGTAGTTAACTGCCATAAAAAGAGCGATTGTTGCCAGACATGGTACTGACATCGGCATTACTATCTGCGAATAACATCTGAATTCGCTCGCTCCGTCTATCTTCGCTGACTCTACCACCGCAGGCGGTACTGATGTATTCATAAACGTTCTTAAAATAAGTACGTACATCGGTATTACCATCGCAGGTATTATCTGTACTGTCAATGTATCTCTTAAATGATATACTGTGGTGTATATTACATAGTGTGCAAGCATTCCGCCTGAGAACAACTGTGTAAAGTATACGAAAAATGCTATCTGAAGTTTCCACGGAAAGCTCTGTCTTGAAAGCACGTAGCCAAGCATTGACATTATCAGAACACCGCCGACTGTTCCCGCTACTGTTGTAAATATCGTTACGCCGTATGCGTTTATTATCTGTGCGCTGTTTTTGAATATGTACTCATATGCCGCTGTGCTGAATTCCGGCGGTATCATTTTATAACCGTGAAGCAAGAGTGCATCTTCCTGGGTAAGCGATACTGATATTGTTAACAAAAACGGTATTATCGCACTTATTGACAAGGCTGTTGTCATTATGTAAGCGAATATCTTAATCCATATAGGCATATCGTCCTGCAAGGATTTTTTTCTCTTCTTTTTACTGATTACAGCAACTTCACTTTTCATTTCTGTTTTCTCCTCCTTTTAGAACAATGCGTTATCAGGCTCTATCTTCTTAACTACTGCGTTAGCACCTATTACCATTAAAAAGCCTACGATTGCCTGATAGAAACCAACTGCACCCGTTACGCCCATATTACCTGAGCCGCCCATCATACCGTTATACACATATGTATCAATGGTCTGGGTTACCGAATAAAGAGCACCCGAGTTTTTAGGGAACAGCTGGAACATACCAAAGTCGGAGTGCATTATACCGCCGACACTCATTATGAACATTATCGTTACTATCGGCTTTAACAGCGGTAATGTTATATGAAATACCGACTGTAACCACGTTGCTCCGTCTATTCGTGCTGCCTCGTAAAGCTCTGAGTCGAAGCCACGTATATTCGAGTAATAGATTATACTTGAATAACCTACACCCTTCCATATACTTACTATCGGTAGTATAAACGGCCAGTACTTTGGCTCTGAATACCAGTTTATCGGTTCGCCGCCAAACTTGGTTATTATCTGGTTTGCTATACCCTTATCTGAGCTTAATATTGCATAACCAAAGAAGGTTATTACTACCCACGATAAAAAGTGAGGAAATATTGCTACTGTCTGATTGATTCGGTTTAACTTACTGCTGCCCAATGCGTCGTATAATATTGCAAACGATATTGAGAATATCAAACCGATTGCTATAAATGCCAGGTTGTACAACACTGTGTTTCTTGTCATTATCCATGCGTCGTCCGTAGTGAACAAAAACTCAAAGTTTTTAAACCCTACCCAGCTACTGCCAAAGATTCCTTTGTTGAACCGGAAATCTTTAAATGCTATTACGATTCCGAACATTGGTATATAGCAAAAGGCTATCAGCCATGCTATACACGGCGTTGCCAGTGCTAAAAGCGGCAAATTGTTCTTTACATCCTTAAAAAATTTCATCACTTTTCTCTCCTTTATTAAATGGTATGGCTATGACTGCCGTCAGGCCACCGCATTCATTTGACTGATAATATAACCCTGCCTGCTCGCCGTATTTAATCTGCAAGCGGTTGTGAATGTTCATAATTCCTATCTTTTCGGTTTGGAATACCGTTTTGTCACCTGCAATATATTTATTTAACAGCTCTGCATCATAACCTTTGCCGTTATCTTCGGTATATATTTTAATAAAATCATTTTCTTGTTTAACCGAGATTTTAATTGCAAGCGATTTGTTTTCACGGCTTAATCCGTGTACAACTGCATTTTCAACCAAAGGCTGAATCATGAACTTTTGAATTTTTACGTTTTCTAACCCTTCTTCGATATATATATCTAAGTTAAAGCTTCTTTTATGGCATTTTTCCTGAAGCTTTATATAATTTTCAATAAATAAAAGCTCGTTATTAATTTCTATCATCATTTCAGAAGTCTTTGCACTATATCTGAAACTATCGGCTAAAGCCTCTGCCATATCAGCTATATCGTCATCACCTTTTCTTAATGCCATCCACGTCATAGAATCTAAAGCGTTGTAAAGGTAATGCGGATTTATCTGTGACTGAAGCATTTTAAACTCTGCCTCTTTTTTTTGCTCTCCTAAGCGCTGTGACACCTTTAAAAGATGCTTGATTCTTAACAGCATATCGTTAAATGCATTGTAAAGGCTATCTACTTCATATATATGCGAGGTCTTTATCTTATAATTCAATTCAGACGATTCATCAGCCGCAGTCATAAAATTACTTAACTGCTTAATAGGCTTTGCGACTATACCCGAAAGGAACACCGCCATAACCAGCGCTAAAAGCAAGATAAGTACAACTGTCCAGAATATTTGATGGCTTATTTCTTCTATAGTTATACACGCCTCGTCTTTAGGTATTGCCGCAACCAGCGTCATATCAAAATCAAGGTCATGCTTGCAAGCGAAATATTCTTCGCCGTCAATCTGCACAGAAGACATTGCAGCCATTGGCATGTTTGGATTTCTGTAATATGTAGATGCAAACCCGATAACTTCTGCACTTATAGCCTCGTTACCGGTGCATATTACCTCGCCCTTGTTATTTACTATTACAGTTTCTAAAAAACTTTTATTATCTATATGTCTGTGATTTCTTAAAATTCCTTCAAAATTGATTGCTACAAGGCTTACACCTAAAACCTCGCCGCTATATCCCAAATGATTGTATATAATCTGAGCAAAAAAAACGCAGTTCGGCACATCGCTGTGTTCAAAAAAATACATCTGGCGTTTACTTTTTAACAGTTCTCTGTACCATTCAAACTTTTCCAGACCCTCGTTTGTTACAACACCCGTGTACCGCTCAACCGAATTTGCAATGTAAGGTTGTAAATGCTTTGCCATAGGCTGCGACGAATCTATAAACAAAATACACGAATTGTTAAAATCAATACTGCTTGTCTGCGGTCTTATCTCGCCTGCGTACTGAACCAGTTTATTTATACTGTTTACCTTTTCTATAATGTCCTTCGGTTCTGATTTAACAAGCTCAACAAACTCTCTGTCAAAGCTTAAGGCATCGTTCGAATTTTGAACTTTCATTATCGAATCGGTTATTTCTTCTTCACAGCCTTCGACAACATTTTCAATATCGTCCATAACCATCGACAACAGCCTGTCGTTAAACCGGTCGTTAATGCTGTATATAAGCAAAAAGCTGACAAACAAAACAAATGATACCAAAACCGCAAGCACCGATAGTCTTATACTAACTTTCATTTGCCTCATTCCTCCCTGCTCTCATGCTTGTCCTGTATTCTTTGGGAGTCATTCCGGTTCGCTTTTTAAAAAGTTTTACAAAATAGTTCGAATCTGTGTATCCCAACAGCTCTGCTACCCGGCGTATTGAATGCGAGCTGTTGGATATTATATCTTTTGCTCTTTCGATTTTTATTTGAATTATATAATCAGACAGCGAGCCTTCTCCTGCATTTTTAAATAATCTTGAAAGATGGTCAACAGATAAATTAAAGTGGCTGGCAACACTAAACGACGACAGGTTTGAACCAAAAACATTTTCATCGATATACCGCTTAGCCAGGGTTACTATATCTCCGCCGTTTTTACCCTGTTCAAGCTCTAAAACAGTTATGCACTCATTAAATTTTTCTGTTAAAAACTCTTTTGCAGACTTTGCATCTGATATTTTATAAAATGCCTGCATTTGCATTTCAAGCTCTTCTGTTTCTTTAAAAGCAGATTTAAAATATTTTAAAAGCAGTTCCAGCAATATAGAATAATATTCTTTAAATTTTTCTACACCAATCTGTCCGAATCTGTCTTCTATATCAAGTATTTTTTTAATTGCCTGCATATCACAATTGCGCAATGCTTTTTTAACTTCATCGGCAAGCTCTGATCCGCGCAAATAAACGCGCCATTTAATATTATTTTCTTTTTCTTGTGCGACTGCCTTTATTGTTGCGGATAATAATTCGAGCTTTGCACAATTTATAGGTTTTAAAATATATTCTCTTATATCGTACTTAAGAGCCTCGCGCGCATAGTCAAACTCTGCATGCGCACTAAGCAAAACTATTTCTGTGTCGAACGCCTTTTCTCTAATATATTTTGCTACCGAAAGGCCATCCATATAGGGCATGCAAATATCTAAAATAACTAAATCAATGCCGTGATATTGCTCTAAAAACTGTACGACCTGCTCGCCATCTTCAGCAACCGCAACGACGTTAGCTCCTAAAGCCTGCCATTCTATCATTTTCATAAGTCCCGAACGAGTGTTTATATCGTCATCGGCAATGATAACATTTATCATCTGTTGCCCTCCTTTCGTTAAAAATAGCATCACATCTTAATTTTTGGTATGAAAAAACTGACAAAACCGTTATTTTTGTCAAAAAATATATGTTTAATACTATTATTATAGTTTTCTTTAGTTTAATTTTAACAAATTTTTTAAGATTGTTAAAGTGGATTTTTCCGACATTTTACTGTTTTTTTCCGATACTTGTAACCTTTTTGTAAACATTTTTATTTTTTCTTAAATTTATTTATTAATTTTATACAAAAATGCCTGTATTTAACATATAAAAAACAAGCAGCACACTATATAAAATAAGTGTGCTGCTTGCTGCTTAATTTTGCTTTTTTACCATTTTATATTCATCATAAAAACGATAATACGGACAGGCATTTCGTCCGCCGGAATAAAAGAGCGATATATCGTCTTCGTCAAAGCTGACAGAGCAGCCATAATCATCGGTTTCTCCGTCATAATCATAATAAGCGCAGGTTTCGCATTGTGTATTTTCTGAATTTTGTGACATTTTATCCTCCGAAAAAATTTTCTATACTATAAGTATAGCACTTTTTAAAGAAAACGCAATAAAAATAAGCTTTTAAATATAATAATTTGTTATTATTTATGTGCACTTGACAACATATGTAAAATGGTGATATATTAAAATCAATAAATTAATTTAAAGGTGATATTATGAATCAGGACAGAAGAAGCCAAATTATAAAAATGCTTAATAAACAACATACAATATCTAATTCAGAGCTTATGGATACATTTAAAATATCCATTGAAACAGTAAGACGCGATTTGGCATATTTAGAAAATCAGGGACTTTTAGAACGTGTTTACGGCGGTGCTGTAAAAAAGAATTTTATGAATACCGAACCAGAATATACAAACAGACAATCAGAAAATTTAGACGAAAAGCAAGCAATTGCCAAAGAAGCTGAAAAGCTTATTGATTTAAACGATACCGTCTTTTTTGATATAGGAACAACCACCCTTTCATTAGCACAAAATCTTAACAGCAGCAAAAATATAAACGCATTTACAAACTCTTTGAGGGTTGCAACTTCTCTTTCCGAGAAAGGCTGCAGCGTAACTGTTACAGGCGGCAAAGTAAGAAACGGCGAATTTTCTGTTTCGGGGTTTATTGCAGAAAATAATATGAGTCAGTTTAATTTTGACAAAGCCATAATAGGCATTGCAGGAATTGACGAAAACGGAATTACCGATTTTATTCCCGAAGAAGCAAATTTGCGCAGGCAAATTATAAAAAACTCCCGAAAAACTATTGTTTTGGCAGACTATAGCAAATTCGGTGTTCGTGCAATATGCAACATCTGCGCTTTAAGCAAAATTGATATACTCATTACCGACGAAAAAGCACCCTATGATATGATTAAAAAGCTTGAAAAAAACGGAATTAAAGTTATAGTTGCTAAAATTTAATATTAACTTATACAAAAGGTGACAAGGTTTAAAGCTTGTCACCTTTTTTTGCAAGTATTTTGACAATATTTTAAAAATATATTGACAACATCTTGCTAATGTTGTAGAATAGTTTTGGTGCATTTTTTAAATAATTTGTACCTATATAAATATATAGGAAGGTGTTTTAAATGCTTAAAACAGATGTTGTTGTAATTGGCGCAGGCGCAGTTGGATGTGCAATTGCGAGAGAGCTGTCTAAATACAACGTTAATGTAATCGTCGTTGATAAAAACGAAGATGTAGGCGGCGATGCCTCTAAATCAAACAGCGCTATTATACATACAGGATATGACGCTGCTCCGGGTACACTAGAATCGCAGTTAGTTGTAGCAGCTAATCCTATGTATGATGAAATTACCGAATCTTTAGATGTGCCGTTTAAAAGAATAGGTGCTATTTTACCTGCTATTACAGACGAGCAGTTCAGTCAATTACCGGCTATAAAAGAAAAGGCTTTCAGAAATCATGTTTACGATGTAGAATTTAAAACAGGTGCTGAGCTTTTAGAAATGGAACCTGAGTTAAACCCCAACGTTAAAGGCGGTTTATATATCCCTCGCGAAAGTATTATCGACCCGTTTATTTTGGTTCAGGCTTTAGCTGAAAATGCCAATGTAAACGGTGTTGAATTTATGTTGGGTGCTAAAGTAACCGATATAAAAACCTCAAACGGAAAAATTGAAAGTGTTGTTACAACTAAAGGTGAAATTAAAACTACATATGTTATAAACAGCGCAGGACTTTACTGTGACGAAATTGCCGAAATGGTCGGAAAGGCTGATTATAAGGTCGTGGCAAGAAAAGGACAGTTTTACATACTTGATAAAAACACATCTTGTCAGGTTAACCACATTGTTCTTCCTATCCCTACAAAAGTGACAAAGGGCAAGCTTATGTGCCCCACAATTCACGGTAATATGCTGGTAGGACCAACTGCTGAAGACCAACCGTCTAAGGTGGATAAATCTACCTCTGCCGAGGGACTTGACAGTATTGCAACTGATGTTAAAAATCTAGTTCCTGATGTAAATCTGCGTGATACGATTACTCAGTACAGCGGTCTGCGTCCTAACCGTAATCCTGAAGGTCTTAACTTCAATATGTATGATGATTTAGCCGGTTACATAAATTTATCGGGCGTGCGTTCAACAGGTCTTACTCTGTCCGTTGCGATGGGTAAATATGTTGTTGAACAAATGCTTTACAGCGGTGCTCCGTTTACCCTTAAAGAAAACTTTATTTCAAAACGTAAAGGAATTATCAAATTCAGCGAACAGACACCCGATGTTCAGGATACTTTAATAAAAGAAAATCCGCTTTACGGCAATGTTATATGCCGTTGCGAAACAATAACGGAAGCAGAAATTATGCAGGCAATTCACAGACCGATTGGTGCTAAAAGCGTTGACGCCGTAAAACGTCGTGTTCGTGCAGGTATGGGTCGTTGTCAGGGCGGTTTCTGCGGTCCTAAGGTAATCGAAATTTTAGCACGCGAATTAGGTGTTAAGGCTTCTGATATTAACAAAAATAATCCGGGATCATATATGGTAACCGGAACAACCCGCTGATTTTAAGGAGGAATTAATATGTATAACATAAAATGTGATGTTGCCATTATCGGCGGCGGTCCTGCCGGTCTTGCAGCAGCTATATCTGCTAAAGAAGAAGGCGCACAAAAGGTACTTATTATAGAGCGTGATAATGCATTAGGCGGCATTTTGCAGCAATGCATCCATCCCGGCTTCGGTCTTACACGATTTAACGAAGAACTTACCGGACCTGAATATTACAGCCGATTTGCAGACAAAGCAAACGAGCTTGGTGTGGATGTTTTATTAAACTCTATGGTTTTACAGATAGATAGCGATAAAAAAGAGGTTAGCTGTGTAAACAGCGAATACGGTCTTACAAAAATAGAGGCAGGCAGTATTGTTTTAGCAATGGGCTGCCGCGAAAGAACGCGTGCAAACATTGTAATTCCCGGAACCCGTCCTGCAGGTATTTATACCGCCGGATCTGCTCAGAGACTGGTTAACAGACAAAATATTATGGTCGGCAAAAAGGTAGTTATTTTAGGCTCAGGTGATATAGGTATGATTATGGCACGCAGAATGAGCATAGAGGGTGCCGAGGTTGTTATGGTAGTTGAGCTTATGGACTATCTGGCAGGTCTTACCCGAAATCGTGTACAATGTCTTGACGACTTCGGTATTCCGTTAAAACTCGCACACACCATCACAAAAATTGAAGGCAACGAACGTGTAACAGGTGTGTACGTTGCTCCGGTTGACGAAAATAAAAAACCGATTAAAGAAAAAGAAGAATTTGTTGAATGTGATACTGTTTTATTCTCTGTTGGTCTTATACCTGAAAACGAGATTACAAACAAAGCAGGTATCAGCATAAACCGCATAACAAACGGTCCTGTTGTAAACCAGTATATGCAGACCTCTAAATCCTCTGTTTTCGCCTGCGGTAACGTTGTTCATGTAAATGACTTAGTTGATAACGTAAGTAAAGAAAGTGAGCAGGCAGGAAAATATGCGGCACGTTTTGCTATGGGTAAATTCCCAAAGAGCAAAAAAGAAATTCCGTGCATAACCGGAAGAAACGTAAGATATGTTTGTCCACATAAAATAGCTATCTCAGAAGAAATCGAAAAGACTACCCTTTTCTTCCGTGTTCTTGCTCCTGAAGATAATGTAAAGCTAATTGCCCGTTGCGGTGAAGAAATTATCGCACAGAAAAAAGAATTTCGTGCTAATCCAGGTGAAATGTGCAATCTTTTGGTTGATACATCTAAAATTGCCGGCGATGAAATTACCATCGAGGTTGTAAAGGAGGACTAAAAATGAAAAAAGAAATAATTTGTACTGTTTGTCCGCGCGGATGTCATATTTTAGTAGAAGGCGATGAAAAATCTGTTTTTTCAGCAGAAGGTTATAGCTGCAAACGCGGCTTGGAATATGCAAACACAGAATATTTAAGTCCGGTTCGCATTTTAACCACAACCGTAAAAATTTCGGGGATAGACGGCGATCTTTTACCCGTTCGTTCTGCAAAGCCTCTTCCTAAAGATAAGCTTTCAGAATGTATGGATATTATTAAAAAGACTGAAGTTAAATTACCGGTTAAAAGATATGATACAGTAATCGCAGATATATGCGGAACAGGCACAGATATAGTTGCAACAAAAGACATAGGTTAAAGGAGAGTTATTATGCAAACTAAACGTGTATTTGTATGCGGTATTGTTCAGGAATCTAACTCTTTTAATCCTGCCTATGCTACTTTAGACGATTTCATACAATACGGCATTTTCGAAGGAGATGAAATTTTAACAAGCGGCAAAAAATGCGGTATGACAGTTAACGGTATGCTTAAAATTTTATCCGATGAACAAATAACTCCCGTTCCCGGTGTCAGCACAAGAGCAGGTTCAGGCGGTCCGCTTGCAGACAGCGTGGTAGAATGGTTTTTGGATAAAAACATAAATGCAATCAAACAAGCCGGAAAATTAGACGGTGTTTTAGTATCGCTGCACGGTGCTACAATGTCTGAATCTTCAGGTGATGTCTGCGGAGATATACTTGAAAAAATACGTCAGACAGTCGGAGAAAAAGTTGTGATTTCTGCCGCATTTGACCTGCACGCAAACATTACAGAAAAAATAATAAAAAATACAGATTATATAAGCGGTTATCAGATGTATCCGCATCTTGACCTTTACGAAACCGGCATAAGAGCAGCACAAAGGGTTGTTGAACATCTAAAGGGCATCAAAAGCAAAGTGGCACGTGTAGAAATTCCGATGATTGCACCGGCTCACGGCTACACTACCGAAAAAGGCAGTTTGTTTGATTTGATGTCATATGCCAAAGATTTAAAGGCGCAAAACAAGATAGTTGATTATAACATTTTTCAGGTTCAGCCATGGCTTGATACCGAAAAGATGTCATCAACAACAATCATAACCGCAAAATCAGAAGAAACTGCCAAAACAGTTGCCGCAGAGCTGGCTAAAAAGGAATTTGCTATCAGGCATGAATTATTAGGAACACCTCTGTTTGATATTGCTGATGTAATACAAAAAGCATTAGATAACAAAAGCTCAAAACCTATTGTGTTGGTAGATTCTGCCGACTCTCCCAACGCAGGAGCTTGCGGAGACAGCGCAGCAGTTTTAAAAGCATTACTTCCGTACCGCGACAAGCTTAGCTGTGCTGTTGCAGTTACTGACATTGCTGCGGTTGACAAAGCTTTTGAGCTAGGGGTTGGTGCAACTGCCGATTTTACATTAGGCGGCTCAATAGCTCCAAAATTAACATCACCGGTTGTTGTTAAAAATGCAGTCGTAAAAGGTCTGCACGACGGAACATTTTATATGCACGGACCTCAGGAGCGCGGTCAGGAACGCAACATAGGTAAAACAGCCGTGCTTAAAGCCGGTAAAATTTTAATTAATGTTTCTTATTACGGCAAGTGCGAAGGCGATAAAAACTTTTACAGCAATTTCGGCATCGAGCCTGAATTTTGTGATTTGGTATCCGTAAAAGCATGCACATCATTCAGAGCAGGATATGAGCCAATATCCGCTGAAATATGCAACACCAACACACCGGGAGCGGCCGGTCCTGTTCTTACAGATATGCCGTATGAAAACCGACCTGTTCCTATGTTTCCGTTTGAAGAAATTACAGAAGAACATATTTCAGAAGCAAAATGCTATCGTTAGCAAAAAACAAAAAGAGTTGTCGCTGCTGCGACAACTCTTTCTGGTTTTTATAATGTTATTTTTCTTCAGGCAGCACCATTACCGAGTTGGTTTCGAAAATTCCACCGCTCTCTGAGCCGGCAGCTAAGATATGCATACCCATTTCTAAATTAGTAATGCTAAGCTTTTTGCCGTTTGCAGAGTCGATAATCGTTGCATTTTTCTTTAAGAATACCTGCTGCGGTACTACTTCTCCATTATCAAGCTCTGCATTTACCTGAATCATACCCCACTGGGTATTAACAGCTGTTATAACACCTGTTACAGAACGTTGAGCTGCTGTTGACGATGCAGTAACATTAATCTCTTTTGCAGTAAGGCTGCTTGCTACAACCTCAACGCTAAAGCCAACTCTCAAATCATAAAGTGTTACATTTTCACCGTTCATAGTGATTATTGCATCACGGCTTACTGTGTATTCGGTAACTGTTGAGCCTTTTTTAACTCCGATCAATGATTCAGTCGATGAATGATAAATACTGTCAATCACGCCGGTAACATCCTTAGATGCGCCAACTGCAACAGCTGATTTAATTTCACCGTATTCTAAGGTTAAATCAATGCTGTCACCAACTGCCAAATCACGGAATTCTGCAACTGCACCGTTTCTGCGAAGCGATGCGCCGCTGGCTACAGCATACTCTACAACCTCGTTATCAACAGTTCTTACAGCCATTTTTTCAGAGACATCTGTCGGTATATATTCTACAACCGCTTTGCTTACTGTAGTTGTTTTAGGTGCACCTGCAACAATAACTGCCTTGCCGCCGCTTATTTCAACATGTACATAGTCACCATCTTTAAAGTTTGCAAGTGTTGAAGATTCTCCCTCGTATGTAACAGATACACTTGAAGAAAGAAGATACTGTGTAACCTCTGTGCGCTCTTCTAAATCAGCAACAGAAATTTTAGTTCCCGAATTTTCGGTTTTTCTTCCGCGATAAATACCGTCGATGCTGTCTTCTGTAACGATGCTTACCGCATCTACCGAATACAAGCGGTCTGCATTTGTATCTGCATCATGTGCAAAAGTTAATACAACCTCCATACCGCCTGATAAAAGTGTAATCTGCGATTTTTCGCCGTTAATCATAATCGGAACGCCTGTGCCGATTGTGTATTTTTCACTTTCGCCGTCTTCGTTTCTTAAGGTTACGATGTTAAGGTCAGGATCTACTGCTGTTACAATCCATCTTGAATATGAATATTTCATCATATCTAAAATTCTGTAAATCATTGTTGCAATCTGTGCACGGGTTACATTTCCGTTAGGCACAAATTCATTATCTTCCATACCGTTAATTATTCCAAGCTCGCTAGCGTAATAAACATAACCCTGAGCACTTGCCGGAATATCGTCAGAATCTGCAAAGTCAGCCTTTACATCAGGGTTTGATTTAAGCCACACTTCTCCGCCCAATGATTTAGCGATTAAAGTTGCCGCCTCGTAGCGTTTTAAAGGCTTGTCTTTATTTGATGCAGATAAATACGCAACCAAATCATCTTCGTTTAATACCTTTTTGTACATAAGGTATGCTGCCTGGTCTAATGCATAAGAATTATATTTTGCCAAAGTCTGCTCGGCATTGTTACGTGCTATTGTTACGATGTCTTCATTAACATCGGCACTTGAACCAAGACAACGTGCAAACAGGGTTATTGCCTCTTGCTTTGTAATGTCTTTACCCGGCATAAATGTACCGTCAGGATAACCCTCAATAATCTTTTCGTCTGCCAAAGCATCGATTGCATCCTGTGCCCAAGAATAAGCGGATGTTACATCCTTAAATCCTGCCGCATATGCAGTGGACAATGCAGAAATAACAACCATTACCGAAACAAACATTGTAAGTATTTTTTTCATCATTCGCTTAATCCTCCCTTTAGTTATACTTAATTAATAATATTATACCACTTACGCAATATTTTTCAATATTTTTTGTAAATTTGTCACAGAAAAATAATATAAGGATTGCAAAATTTTATTTTGCAATCCTTATATTATTTACGCGATACCTAAAAAAGTTGTAGCAAAACTAAAATACACGAACAAAGATACCGCATCTAAGATAGTTGTAATTATAGGACTTGCCATAATTACAGGGTCTAAATGCATCTGTTTTGCCGCAATGGGAAGCATTCCGCCCACAACCTTAGCAAAAGTTACAATACAAAACAGGCTTGCGCAAACCGTAAATGCAACTAAAGCGCCAACGTCATCAAATATCATTATTCTTGCAAAGTTTACAACAGCAAGCATAAACGCGGTTAATATACCCACTCTTAATTCCTTCCACATTACTTTAAAAATATCTTTAAACTCAAGCTCGTTAAGCGAGAGCGAACGTATTATCATCGTAGATGACTGCGCTCCTGCATTTCCGCCCGTTCCCATAAGCATCGGCATGTAGGCAGTAAGTGCTACAACCTGACTTAGCGTTGCCTCGAAATATCTTATAATCATTCCTGTAAATGTAGCAGAAATCATAAGCACCAAAAGCCATACTATTCGGTTTTTGGCCAATGATAAAACACCGGTATCCAAATACTCTTTTTCGGACGGAGCAATAGCCGCCATTTTATGAAAGTCTTCGGTATTTTCCTGCTCGATGACATCAATTACGTCATCGACAGTTATAATTCCGACCAGTCTGTTTTCGTTATCTACAACCGGCATTGATATAAGATTATATTTTCTGAACAAATAAGCTGTTTCTTCTTTATCTGTAAGAGTTTGAACCGATTTTACGGTTTCCATCAAATCGCACACCAAAACATCAGGCTCACTTAAAATCAGCTTGCGTATGGTTATCTCGCCCTCTAATTTTCTTTGCGCACTTATTACATAGCAGGTGTCGATTGTTTCTTTATCCATACCTGTTTTTCTGATGCGGTCCAAGGCTTCTGAAACCGTCATTTCTTTTTTCAAATCGACAAACTCTGTTGTCATAATGCTGCCTGCGCTGTCGTCAGGATAATTTAAAAGCTGATTAATTATTTTTCTTGTATCCTCATCTGTATTACGCAAAACTTTTTTTACAACATTTGCAGGCATTTCTTCTATAAAATCGACCGTATCATCCATATAAAGTTCTTCCATAATATAGTTGATTTCGCGGTCGGTAATTGACTCGATGATATATTGCTGGCGGTCTGAGTCCATTTCTGCAAAAACCTCTGCAGCAGTTTCTTTGGGCAGCATTCTGAAAATTCTAAGCATTTTATCCTGCGGTATTTCGCCAAGAAGCTGCTCTATATCGACCTCGTTAAGCTCAATTATATGTTTTCTCGCCTCGAAAAGCTTATTTTCTTCAATTAATTCAATGATGTTTTCGAACATAAAAAACCTCCCTAAGTATTTTTAGCCAAATGCGAATAAATGATACAAATAATCACAACGACTAAACCTCAGGAAGATTCGAGTTCTTACAGGTATAGTATGATTAAATTTGCATCCCTGATAATAAGGGATTCACAAAATTTAAGCACACAAAAAGAGCCTATGAATCCCTTTTATTAAACTTTCGTTATAACTCCGCTTTCGAACGGGGCTGGCATCCATAAGCTCACATCCTTTTATAAATAGTATTTAATTATATTTTACATCACACAAACAAAAAAAGCAAGTTTTTTTACATATAATATGCCATACTTTTTTGCTTTATCCGCAAAAATAAACCTTTTAATCTGAAAGTATTTTTTACAAGTTTTTATTCGACAATAATTTCTGCCCAGTTTATAATCGCATTTCCTTTTGTTGCAACAAATTCAATACATTGCTCTATTTCATCTAAAACTTTTATAGAAGCAGAATAACATTTTGTATTTTCTGATATAACATTTTCGGGCTCGTCTATTTTACATTCTTTAAAATTGGTAATTTCTTCGCCGTTTAATAAAATTTTTAAATCGTTCGGTTCGCCTTTTTCAAAGCCTAAAACCAATTTTACTTTTTTGTTTTCAGGAATTTTACCGTTTCTTACTGAAATGCTTTTGCACTCACCGTCAGTTAATTCCAAAGGCAGAGGCATCCATCGTTCAAAACCTTGCGGACAGGTCGCTTTTTCCTGACACATAACAACGCACCTTGTTCTGTGATTATAAATGTCTTCTATCGAAGCACAGGTTTTTTGCACCTCGGCATCGCGCGGTCTTCCCCCTTCGCCAAAATAATTATAAAGATATATCGCATCAACACCTGCTGACAAAAGGCTGGCAGATAAACCTCTTGCAGTTTCGGCAGTCATATACGCTATTCCCAACGCACCGCTTGAAAGCAAGGTTTCAAGACACCCTAAAATCTCTACCCCATCAAGTTCTTTCTTCCATACTTCAATAGGTATGCCGCTATCGCAATTCGACCATCTTGGCGATGGAATAATTACATCAACAAGCTTTTCTTTTGCCCATGTGCGCGCATCAAATCCAAAGGCTAATGACTGGTTTATATCTCTGTTTAATCTTATTGCGATTTTAATTTTATGCCCGTATTTTTTCTCTGCATCATTAACAATGCTTTTTACATCACGGATAAAATCGTTCATTATTTTTATGCATTCATCCATATTGTCATCTATATAATCAAAGCAATACATTTCGCGCATAAAATCAAGTTCTATTCCGTCTACATCATATCGCTCAATCTGTTCTTTGATATAGTCAAGCATCATTTTGCGAATTTCGCCGATTTTATAATTTAAGCATTCGCCAAAATATCCGTATTTTTTGCCTAACAGCCATCCGTTTTCTTTTGCCTTATAGAAAAACTCACTTTTTAACCACGACTGCACGTGACAATCATTCATACGAACAGATATCCACGCATTTTTGCCTATTTCTTTGCATCTTTTAATCCATACATCATAAGGGTCTGTGCCGTATTCTTTATTTAATTTATAAATTCCTCTATAATATTCTTTATAATCAACAGTTTCTCCGTTATCAACTGTTTGCAGATATTTATCAGCATAGGTTGACCAGTATTTAGTATCGGTTGCAGAATACTGAGCAAAAATGCATAATAAAACATCTGTTACCGGTGTATCTTTATACATATCAATAAACGGATATAGCATTTCTTTTGAAAAGCTTTCTTTCTCTGAAAGACCGTTTAAAAACGGTGTAACCGTTGAATTTATGTCAATATTGCAATACATAGTCATAGCATTCTCTCCTATTTATTTAAGCGATAAGGTTTCGCCCGATTTTACACAATATGTTTTGCCCTTAATATCAAACCATACATCTATAGCCGACGGATTATGGATAAGTTTTTTATCGTAGCTTGTATAAAGTCTTTCGTATGCTTTTACATAATCATATATTTCAATACTTGTGGCATACCATATATGCTCGTGACCGCCGATATATTGCGCAAAATTTTCAATTACATCCCAATTATCTCTGTCGTCAAACTCGTAGCTGTGACCCCAAAGATAAAACACCTCGTTATTAGCACAAGGGTGCTGACCTTCTACAAACTTTTTAGCAAGTTCATCCAGCTTATCGCTGTTATGATGGCAAGTCGGATGAAGAGTGAGCCAATTTTCAGGGAATTTGAAGTTCAAAGTTGAATTAGTCGTTCTTGAATATGCAATACCGCATTTTTCTAAAACATCAATAACCTTATCGTTATATGTGCCGTAAGGATATGCCATACCTCTTGCGATTATGCCGTACTCGCGTTCAATATTTTTTCTGTCTTCGGTTATTTCATAGATAACCTCTGTTGAATCAAGTTGGTCAAGTATAGGATGCGTAAGGGCGTGAACAGCAACCTCGTGACCTGAATTTATGTAAAGCTCTTTTGCCTCTGACAGTTTAAGTCTGCCGTAAAACTTTTCACGCACGGCATCTTCACGTAAATATCGCTCTGTATTGATATTAAAAGTACCCCTTAAGCCATACTTATTCATAATTTCTATAAGCCTTATATCCTGAACTACTCCATCATCATAGCTCATAGTAAAAACTTTGGTTTTACCGTCTTTTAAACGCATCCGCATATTAACACACCCTTGTTTTTATATTATAAATCTACACCTAAAAAATACTTTGCTAAAATTCCTACAAAAAATGAAATAACTGCAACACCGATACTTATAAATGTCATTTCTAAAAATTTAGGTCTGAACTTTTCTCCTTTAGCTACAGAGATATAGTATGTAAATCCTGCAATAATTAAAACAACAACTATAAGCATTGCAAATAATGCCGTCATATACTGACTGTTACCTAAAACAAGATACGGCAGAATTAAAAGTGCAACTGTTATAAGGTACGCTATACCCGTATATGAGCAGGATTTTAGTGCGTCGGTTCTGCCTTCGCTTTTAGCTGCAAGAAATTCACTTGATGCCATCGAAAACGTCGCAGAAATACCCATAATCAGTCCCGAAAGAGCGATTAAACGAGTGTTTTGCATTGCAAAGGTAAAACCTGCAAGCGAGCCGGTAAGCTCAACCAACGCATCGTTCATACCTAAAACCATACTTCCGACATACTGAAGTCTTTCTTCGTCAAGCATTTCTAAAAGAGCTGCTTCGTGCTCTTCTTCCTGCTGTTTAATATGTACACTTTCTTCTACCTCTGCAAAAAGAATCTCATATTCTTTTTGTGCGTTTTCTTCTCCGTTTTCCATAAGCTTAACTGCAAAGGTAAAGCCTAAAATTCGCGCTAACAGCTTATATTTAAAAATCTTGCTTTTTTGCGGCTTCATCTCGATTTGCGTATATTTTTTCCATATCTCGTAATGAGCCTTTTCTTCTGCAGCCAAACGAAGAAGCGTCTTTTTGTTTTCTTCACCTTTTGCAAACCTTGCAATTTCTGTATAAATTATACTTTCATTCAGCTCGTTCTGCTGCATTTTTTTAATAATTGCCAAAGCCTTTGGCGATAAAGATTGTGTCATTTACAATTCCTCCTTAGTTGTTATATCGCTTTAAATTTTTGTATTTATTAATCTTAATACCTGGCAAGCTGTATCTTTTAAATTCTTATAGGAATTATTAACATCCATAGCCTCTTCTAACGTGCACGGTTTTCTTACAATCGGAAAAAACGCATCAATTCCGTGTTCGTTACAAACAATGGCATCATCTGTTACGCATCCGCAAAAAGCAATAACAGGCTTATTATGTTTTTTTGCAAGCTTAGCAACACCTATCGGTGCTTTGCCCATATATGACTGCCCATCAAGTCTGCCTTCTCCCGTAATAATCAAATCTGCATTTAAAATATGTTTTTCGAGTCCGGTTTCTTTAATTACCAATTCAATTCCCGATTCAAGAACAGCATTCAAATATGTTACCAATGCAAACCCTATTCCTCCGGCTGCTCCTGTTCCGGCAAGGTTTACATCAGCACCAGGAATAACTTTTTGGGTCAGTTTAGCATAGTTATCAAGCCATAAATCCATATTCTTTATCATTTCGGGTGTAGCACCTTTTTGCGGTCCGTAAATTGCACTGCAGCCGTTATCACCGCACAAAACATTTTTTACATCACAAGCTACGCAAAAAGAGCATTCGTCTAATTCTTTAACCTTATTTTCTGTTTTTATTGTAACAATATCTTTAAGACCTTTTGCACCGGCAGAAACCTGATTTCCGTCTTTATCCAAAAACTCGAACCCAAGAGCCTGAAGCATACCTACTCCGCCATCGTTAGTTGCACTTCCGCCTATTCCCACTACAAATTTTCTACAGCCTTTTGATATTGCATCTAAAATCATTTCTCCGACACCATAGGTCGTAGTGTTCATAGGATTACGTTCGTTTTCACTTAGTAAAGTAATTCCTGCCGCAGCAGACATTTCTATAACTGCTGTTTTTGTTTCAGGTAGGTATCCGTAAGTTGCCTGAATTTTTTTACCAAGAGGATTACAAACGGTCATTTTAACAAATTTACCATTAACAGCCGAAATAATAGCCTGAGTTGTACCTTCGCCGCCATCTGCAATAGGAGATATAATAGTTTCTGCGCCCTTGTACACAGCATTAACTGCTTCACTTATCGCCTTTCCTGCTTCAAATGATGTAAGACTGCCTTTAAATGAATCTATAGCAACTACAACCTTTTTCATTGTTACACTCCTCTTCTCGTCCCGAAGGGACATATCGCATCGTAAGATATATCGCGTACGAAGTACATATCGCAAATTCCGTCAGGAATTTATATCACTGATTTCAAGCTTTGCTTGAAATCATTATACACCATTATAACAAAAAAGACAACTTTCTTTGTCGAAAATTGTCTTTAATATTTAAAATTTAATTATAAAACGCAAGATATGCTTTATACGCCATATATACGTCGTGCTTTGATGCAATTTCAAAAGGCGCATGCATTGAAAGAAGAGCAACGCCGCAGTCAATAACTTCCATATCAAGATTAGCTACATACTGTGCAATTGTTCCGCCGCCGCCTGCATCAACCTTGCCAAGCTCGCTGCTCTGCCAGATAATATTATTATCATTAAACAGCTTGCGAATCTTATAAACAAACTCAGCATTAGCATCCGATGTACCTGATTTTCCTCTTGAGCCGGTATATTTTGTCATTACTATACCGCGCCCTAAAAACGACGCATTGCGCTTTTCACTAACCTCGGGATATGTCGGATCAACAGCCGCATTTACATCAGATGACAAACACTCTGAGTTTCTGAAAGCCGTTTTTAACATCAATTCGTTATATGTGCCCTTAACCTTTTCAATTAAGCTTGCCGTTACAAATTCAAAAAATGCCGAGCGCATACCGGTATTACCCATACTGCCTATTTCTTCTTTGTCTACCAAAACGCAAACAGCAGTTTTTTTGCACGACTTTATTTCTAAGATTGCTCTTAATGCTGTATATGAACAAACTCTGTCATCTTGTCCATAGCCGCCAACCATACTTCTGTCAAAGCCTACATCACAAGCAGATGCTGCCGGATATGCCTCAAGCTCTGCACTTATAAAATCTTCTTCACATATGCCGTATTTTTCATTTAACAGCTTAAGCATAGCTGTTTTAAATGCATCTTTTTCGCAATCGTTATCGGGCATTGAACCGATTAAAATATTAAGATTTTCACCCTCAATAATCTTAGGAGCTTTTTTTTGCATTTGTGCGTCTGCAAGATGCGGCAGAAGATCTGTCACGCAAAAAACAGGATCACCCGGGTTGTCACCTATACGCACATCTACCTTTTTACCGTCAGCAGTATATATAACACCTGCAAGAGCTAAAGGTACGGCAGTCCATTGATACTTTTTAATTCCGCCGTAATAATGCGTTTTAAAAAGTGTCATATCGCTGTCCTCGTAAAGCGGATTTTGTTTTAAATCCATACGCGGAGAATCAATATGAGCTATTACAAAATTAATTCCGTTTAATATATCCTCTTCACCGATAACGGCAAGATATACACTCTTATCACGGTTAACCATATATACCTTATCGCCGGCTTTTAAAGTCTGTTTTTCATTAATATCACAAAAACCTGCTTTTTTTGCGCGTTTAACTGCCTCTGTACATGCTAAACGCTCGGTTTTTCCGACGTTTAAATAATTTATATAATCGTCACAAAAGTCAAATATTTCTTTTTTCTTTGCATCATCAGCTACTTTCCAGCCGTTTTGTGTTTCGTATGCAAGTTCACTCATTTTACGCACTCTCCTTCTGTCATATTATGCGTTTTAATGCAATAAATTAATCATCATTTTTAAAGTTGCGCATTTTTTCAAAAAAGCTTTTTTGTTTGGTGTGGTTTGTACCCTTGTCTGTTTCTTCAAACTCACGTAAAATAGATTTTTGCTTAGACGAGAGATTTTTTGGAACTTCGATGTTAACCTTAACATACTGGTCTCCACGTCCGCTTCTTTGAAGAACGGGTATACCCTTACCTTTTAAGCGGAATACCGTTCCGCTTTGTGTACCTTCAGGAATTTTATATTTAACCTTACCGTCAAGTGTAGGAACTTCAAGTTCTGCACCTAATGCCGCCTGAACAAAGGTAATGGGCACTTCACACTGAACATCGAATCTGCTGCGTTCGAAAATTTCGTGCGGTTTAACCCTTACGGTTACAAATAAATCGCCGTTTGGTGCGCCTTTATCTCCCACATCACCCTGTCCGTGCAGCGAAATACTCTGACCATTATCAATTCCGGCAGGAATTTTAACCTTTATTTTGCGTGATTTTCTAACCTTGCCCTTGCCTGCACATTTCTGGCAAGGTTCTTTTATAATTTTACCCTTACCTGAACAGGTTGGACATGTAGTTACAGTCTGCATGCTTCCTAAAACCGTACGCTGTACGGTACGCACCTGGCCGCTTCCGCCGCAATGAGTACAAGTTGTAACCTCACTACCGGCTTTGGCACCGCTTCCGTCACAGTCAGGACAATATTCTGTGCGATATAAGCTTATTTCTTTCTCGCATCCGAAAGCTGCCTCTTCGAAAGTAATTACAACCTCTTCACCTATATCACGGCCGGCTTTAGGCGCATTTCTGCGCGATTGCGAACGACCGCCAAAGCCGCCGAAAATATCACCGAATATATCGCCAAAGTCAAAACCGCCGTCAAAACCACCAAAACCGCCAAAGCCACCGCCCTGACCTGCACCGAAATTAGGATCAACACCTGCGTGACCGAACTGGTCGTATCTTGCACGCTTTTCTTTATCAGAAAGTACCTGAAAAGCTTCGTTAACCTCTTTAAACTTTGCCTCTGCCTCTTTATTGTCAGGATTAAGGTCAGGATGATACTTTTTTGCCATTTTGCGATAAGATTTTTTTATTTCGTCATCGCTTGCACCTTTATTTACACCCAGAACCTCGTAATAATCTCTTTTTTCTGCCATTAAAATCACCCTTTAAATCCCCGAACAACGCAAGCCCACAGCAGACTTGCCGCTGTGGGTTGCAATAGTAGACGGGAACCCCGCTTTAAATTTTATTAGTCAACAACCTCGTAATCAGTATCAACAACATTGTCATCTGCGCCGCCCTGTGCTGCATCTGCACCGGAAGCACCTGCTGCTGTAGGATCTTGCTGAGGAGCAGCCTGCTGATAAATTTTTGAGCTAACTTCGTAGAACTTTTTAGAAAGCTCTTCGCTTGCCGCTTTAATCTTTTCGTTATCTGTGCCTTTTAATGCTTCTTTTACCTTTTCGATTTCTGCTTCGATAGCTGTTTTATCAGCCGCATCAATCTTATCGCCTAAATCATTTAAAGATTTTTCGCTCTGATATACCAAAGAATCGGCATTGTTACGAATTTCGACCTCTTCTTTTTTCTTTTTATCTTCTTCTGCAAATTTTTCTGCCTCTTTTACAGCCTTATCGATTTCATCGTCAGAAAGGTTGGTGTTTGCAGTAATTGTAATTTTCTGCTCGTTGCCTGTTCCTAAGTCTTTAGCAGAAACGTGAACTATACCGTTTGCGTCAATATCAAAGGTTACCTCGATTTGCGGAACTCCGCGAGGCGCTGACGGAATACCGTCTAAATGGAACTTACCAAGAGTTTTGTTATAAGCTGCCATTTCACGTTCACCCTGAAGAACGTGAATTTCAACACTGGTCTGACCGTCTGCTGCAGTTGAAAATACCTGAGATTTTTTAGCAGGAATGGTTGTGTTTCTTTCGATAAGCTTTGTAAATACTCCACCTAAGGTTTCAAGACCGAGCGAAAGCGGAGTTACGTCTAAAAGAACGATACCGCTGACATCACCGGTTAAAACACCTGCCTGAATTGCTGCACCGGATGCAACACACTCGTCAGGGTTAATGCCCTTGTGCGGCTCTTTACCTGTAATCTTTTTAACAGCTTCCTGAACAGCAGGAATTCTTGATGAACCACCAACCAAAAGAACCTTATCAATATCTCCTGCAGAAAGACCTGCATCAGAAAGAGCTTTTCTTGTCGGCTCCATAGTAGCTTCTACCAGGTCAGCCGTAAGCTCGTCAAATTTTGTACGGGTCAAAGTCATATCAAGATGCTTAGGACCTGATGCATCTGCTGTAATAAACGGCAGGTTAATGTTACTTGTTGTTACACCCGAAAGCTCGATTTTTGCTTTTTCTGCAGCTTCTTTCAAGCGCTGAAGAGCCATTTTATCAGCTTTTAAATCAATGCCGTTTTCTTTTTTGAATTCGTCTGCTAAATAGTTTATGATTCTTTCGTCAAAATCGTCACCGCCAAGACGGTTGTTACCACAGGTAGCTAAAACTTCGAAAATACCATCGCCAAGCTCTAAGATAGATACGTCGAAAGTACCGCCGCCAAGGTCATAAACCATTATTTTCTGGTCGCCGTCTTTATCCATACCGTAAGCAAGTGATGCAGCAGTCGGCTCGTTGATGATTCTCTGAACCTCTAAGCCTGCGATTTTACCTGCGTCTTTTGTTGCCTGACGCTGTGAGTCGTTAAAATAAGCAGGAACTGTGATAACTGCGTGTGTTACCGTTTCGCCTAAGTATGCTTCTGCATCCATTTTAAGTTTCTGAAGAATCATTGCAGAAATTTCCTGCGGTGAAAACTCTTTTCCTCCTGCCTGAACTTTCTGATCTGTTCCCATCAGTCTTTTGATTGAAATAATAGTGTTATCAGGATTTGTAATAGCCTGACGTTTTGCAACCTGACCTACAAGTCTTTCGCCATCTTTTGTAAATGCTACAACAGAAGGAGTTGTTCTTCCGCCTTCGGCATTAGGAATAACGGTAGCTTCGCCACCTTCCATTACTGCTACGCATGAATTTGTTGTACCTAAGTCAATACCAATTGTTTTTGCCATGATAATTCCTCCTAAATATGTGAAACAAGTTTAATTTAAATAGAATATATATAAATGATTCGGGCAGTTTAATTCGCTACCTTTACCATTGAATGTCTTATAACCTTTTCTTTATATTTATAGCCTTTCTGGAACTCTTCTACTACTGTATTTGTGCCCGTTTCTTCATCTTCTACGTGCATAACTGCATTATGAATGTTCGGGTCAAACTCTTTACCAACAGCTTCTATCGGCATTACATCCATTTTTTCGAGTGTTTCGCCAAACTGCTTTAATACCATTTTAACCCCATCGGCTAACGGACTTTTTTCAGCCGCTGCATCTGCTGCTCTTTCTAAATTATCTAAAACAGGAAGCAGCTTTTCTAATGTATCTGCTACAGCAAAGGCGTAAAGCTCATCTTTTTCCTTTTGTGTTCTTTTCTTAAAGTTGTCATACTCAGCAAGCATTCGCAGATATTTATCATAAAGCTCGTCGTATTTTTGTTTAAATTCATCAGTCTCTTCAGTTGCTTCTGCGGTTTCTTCTGCTGCTGTATTCTCTTCTTTTATACTTTCTTCTTCGTTATTTATTGCTGTTTTATTTTCTTTGCTCACAGCGTTTTCACTCCTTGTTGTCGTCGTAATATAACTCACTTAAAACTCGGTTTAAATAGTTTGAAATTCGTTCAATTTTAGCTACCGCTTTTGAATAATCCATTCTGGTAGGTCCTATAATTCCGACCTTACCCATTACACGGTCTCCCATATAATAATTTGCTGTAACAACGCTTGAGGACTGCATTACATTTAATCCGTTTTCTTTACCTATTGTAATGCGCACTCTGCCTTTTTGAGAATTATTATTTTGCATTTTTTCGTTATACGGTTCTTCAAGCGCCTTGGTTACCGATTGCTTATCATCTAAAAACTCAAGAAATTCTCTTGCTTTTCCTAAGTCAGAATATTCGGGATAGTCAAATATGTTTGTTGTTCCGCTTACATAAACATCCGTTTCTTTTCTTACGTCTTCAATAATGTCCGTAATAAAGTCAAGCACCGGAAACAACATCTCAAAATGGCTTTGCATTGCCTCTTTTATCTCTTGAATTTTAACCACGTTAATTTCTTCAAGAGTTACACCATATAATTTTTCTTTTAAAAGGTTAGAAAAACGATGTATAAATTCTGTATCGACGTTTTGCGGAATTATAACACGTTTATTTTTCATAACCCCTTCGTTAGTTACTAAAATTATCAGCATAGAGGTTGCATCAATAGGCACAAGCTCAACTGTTTTTATTGCGCCCTGCTTCATCTCAGGCGAGGTCATAAAGGCTGTATAATGAGTAAACTGCGACAGAAAATCTGCGGCACTTTTCATTATCTTATCCATCTGACCAATCTGAAATTTCATCATCGTTTTGAGCATATCCATCTCTTTTAAGCTGAGCTGATAATCACTCATAAGCTCGTTAACATAAAAGCGATAACCCTTATCAGACGGCACTCTGCCCGCTGAGGTATGCGGTTGCTCTAAGTAACCCATTTCCTCTAAATCTGCCATTTCGTTACGAATGGTGGCACTTGATAGCCCT
>JAFYXI010000038.1 GCA_017546245.1 Clostridia bacterium
GCACCCGTTGATAAAACTATGCGCGCACTGCCTTTTTCTGCAATGCAATCTTTTAATACCTGTGCAACATGTTTTGCTGCACTTACACCTAATGCTTCGCTGTCTTTGCAAATTCTTATTTCCATTTTCGTTCGTCCTTTCAAATTTAAGTTTTTATAAACCAAAGTCTACTATATCCTTAGGTTCTCTTAACAGCCAGCTGCCGCCTGTAAAATCAGGAATTTCTACCGGATGACCGCCGGTTCTTACCGACTGCTCACTAAGACAGGTTATTACCATCCAGCTTGCAGCATCGTATACGTCAATAGGCATTTCTTCATTATTTCTTACCGCTTCAAAAAATGCTTTATACATTAATACATCCATACCGCCGTGACCTGCTTCAATTTCTTCTTTGGTAATGTTTTTCCAGCAAGCAGGCAAATATTCTTCTTCGTAATCTTTAGCCGAGCCTATATTTTCATACAGCCAATGACCCTTTTCATAATCTTTGCAATCTTCATAAACAATGTCGCCATCTTCTTTATATCTGCCCTTTGTTCCTATAACCGTAAACTCTCTTGTATACGGTGTCGGAAGCGATGTGTCGAGTTTTAAGCTGATAGTTGCGCCGTCTGCACAAGTAATAATTGTTTCAACTATATCGCCCTGTGACCATACAACATCTTTAAGGTCAGAATGCTTTTCATAAGCTTTTCCGGTAACATATTCGTGCATACCTCTTGCTTTTGATGCAACCGATACTAAACTAACCATTCTGTTGCCTCGGTTGATGTTTAAAATTTTAGCAACCGGACCTAAACCATGCATCGGATAGTTATCGCCGTTTCGTTTCATATAATTGCGCAGTCTGTAATGACGAAGACCTACACCGTCTGCAATCTGATGACGGCAATCGTGCACGTATGCCGCATGACAGTTAACAATTTCACCAAAGTTGCCGTGTCTTACAAGACTGTTTGCCAAAAGCTCGTTTCTGCCGTAGCAGCAATTTTCTAAAAACATAAACGGAGTTTTTGTCTCTTCGTATGTTCTTACCAAACGCCAGCAATCGTCTACACTATAAGCACCGCCAACCTCTAAAGCTGTGATTTTTCCTGCTTTCATTGATGCAACCGCAAGTGTTACATGTGCTTCCCACGAAGCACAAATAATAACTGCCTCTACTTCTTCATCTTTCAAAAGCTCGTTATAGTCAGTATAACCCCTACAATCTGTTCCTCTTAATTCTTTTACCTTGTTTTGCGTTGCTTCTACTCTGTCTTGATACACGTCACAAACAGCAACTACATCAACATCACTAAAATTATTGAGTACACATTCCATCTGACCCGGACCTCTTCTGCCCGTACCTATAAATCCAAGTTTTATTTTTTTCATATCTGTCACCTCTTAAAAAATTTAAAATTGTTGACAGCTTAATTATATTGTGTTATTATTGCTTTGTAAAGCGATAATATTATGTTTTTCAAGACAAAATTGCAAATCATCAAAAAATTTATTCCGTATTATATCGCTATTTTAATATAAATACAGGATAATTTTGCACTTATATGTGACAAAATTGCAAAGGAGTTAAGGCGATGCCAAGACAAATTTTTAAACTTGAAGAATTAACCATAGCCCCTATTGATTTAGATTTATATGTTCCTCCTATTGTCTGGAAAGGTGATTCTGCAGGTCATATAGGTAAAAATGACCTTTTTTTCTGGGTCTTAGAGGGCGAATGTTTTTTAAACATTGATTCTGAAAGCTACATTGTCCGTCCCGGACAGCTTGCGTATCTGCCTAAGGGTAAAATGCGAGCATACACTCACGTATCAGAAAAATTTAAAATGTATGAGATGTCTTTTTCCGCCAAAGCTAATAGCGAAGAGCTTATGGATATTTTAGGTTTAACCGAACAAAACTTTGTTGTAGATATACCCAATCCTGATGAAATGACAGCACTTTTTGAAAATTCAAGCCTGATTGAGTTTACAAGAAATCCTCTGCAGGATATTAAATGGTGTATAAATATAACAACCATTATAAGTATTTATACAGAAGAACGACGTAAGTTATCCGATAAAAACAGCATATTTTTTAAACCGGTTTTAAAATATATGTCAAATAATATTTCTAAGCAGATTAAAACCGAAGAGCTTGCAGCCTTGGTTTATATGCAACCAACATATTTTATAAAAAAATTCCGCAATGCATACGGACTTCCTCCTATGGCATATTTGGGTCGTATGCGTATGTATAAAGCTATGGGTATGCTTGCAGGAACATCTATGTCTCTTTCAGAAATTTCGCATTCTGTCGGCATAAGTGATGCCTCTTATTTTGCGCGTATGTTTAAAAAGCATTGCGGCACATCGCCCAGCCAATACAGAGCAGAATTTAATAAAATATGATTAAAATAACGGCTTTATATTAAATATTTAATCTTAAAAATATTTTAAGAAAAAAACATAAAAAGCCTTGACAAACTATATTTTTTCTGTTATACTATAATTCGTTCTGTTGGAGAGGTGTCCGAGCGGTTTAAGGAGCTGGTCTTGAAAACCAGTGATGCGAGAGCACCGTGAGTTCGAATCTCACC
>JAFYXI010000007.1 GCA_017546245.1 Clostridia bacterium
AACGAGGGCGCAAAGCTTATCGACTAAGAAATGGAGGGTTTAAGTTGAGTTTAATCGTGCAAAAATTCGGCGGTTCGTCCGTTGCAAATGCCGAACGAGTTTTTAATGTAGCAGATATTATAACGAGCACATATAAAGAGGGCAATAATGTTATCGTTGTTGTGTCCGCTCAGGGAGACACGACGGACGATTTAATTGAAAAGGCAAAAGAGATTAATCCAAATGCATCAAAGCGTGAGATGGATATGCTTTTGGCAACAGGCGAGCAGATATCTATATCGCTTTTGGCTATGGCAATTGAAAAGTTAGGTTTTCCGGTGGTTTCGCTTACCGGCTGGCAGGCAGGAATGAAAACCGATTCTAACTATTCTAACAGCCGCATCAGAAAAATTGATGCAGAACGAGTATTGTTAGAGCTTGACAAAAGAAAGATTGTTATTGTAGCAGGATTCCAGGGTATTAACCGTTATGATGACATCACAACTTTAGGACGTGGCGGCTCTGATACATCTGCAGTAGCATTGGCAGCTGCTTGTCACGCAGATTTGTGTGAAATTTATACCGATGTTGACGGTGTATATACAACCGACCCACGCATTGTTCCGAATGCGAAAAAATTAGACGAAATATCTTATGATGAAATGTTAGAGCTGGCAAGCTTGGGTGCAAACGTGCTCCATAACCGCTCAGTTGAAATGGCAAAAAAATACAATGTAAATCTTTGTGTACGTTCAAGCTTAACACGCGCAGAAGGTACAGTAGTTAAGGAGGCTGTAAAAGTGGAAGGTATGTTGGTCAGAGGTGTGACAAAAGATAATGATGTAGCGAGAATTTCGCTCTGCGGAATTGAAGATACTCCGGGAAAGGCATTCCGTATCTTCTCGCTTTTGGCAAAGAAAAGTATTAACGTTGATATTATTCTTCAGTCTATCGGACGTGAAAATAAAAAGGATATAAGCTTTACCGTTGCGCAGAGCCACATTGACGAGGCTTTAAAGGTTATTGAAGATTCGAAGGATGTCATCGGTTATGAAAGCGTAAGCTATACCACCAAGGTATCCAAGGTTTCTATCGTTGGTGCAGGTATGGTTACAAATCCGGGTGTTGCAGCTAAAATGTTCGAAGCTTTATACGAAGCACAGATTAACATTCATATGATTGCAACTTCTGAAATTAAAGTTTCTGTTTTAATTGATGAAGGAACAGAAGCAAAGGCTGTTAAAGCTATTCACGATAAATTTGAATTGGCGTAATTTGAAAAACCAACTGCTGTGGCAGTTGGTTTTTTTAATATAAATTTTTCAAAAAAATGTTGACAAAGCAACTAAATAAATGTTATAATGTCTGTTAGCCGCGTGTGAAGGGTCTTAAACGGATAGAATCCTACCCTTGTACAGTAATGTATCAGGCACAGCGAGCAAGGATGGAGGAGGTGCGCAAATGTACGCAATTATTAAAACCGGTGGCAAACAGTATAAAGTAAGCGAAGGTGATACACTTTACGTTGAAAAACTGGGTGTTAACGATGGTGACAAAGTTACTTTCAGCGAAGTTTTAGCAGTAGGCAACGGAGAAGCTATTAAAGTTGGTGCTCCTTATGTTGACGGTGCATCCGTTACAGCTAAGGTTGAAACTGCTGAGGGTAAAGGCAAAAAGGTTATTGTATTTAAGTACAAACCTAAAAAAGGCAGTGCGAAAAAGCAGGGTCACAGACAGCCGTACACTAAGGTTGTTATTGAAAAGATCAACGCTTAATCGCTATGACAGAGATTAAAATTTATCGTGACCGAAACAAAAGCATTATAAAATATATCGTGTCAGGGCATACAGGCTTTGGCGAATCCGGAGCTGATATAGTTTGTGCGTCTGTTACAACAGCGGCATTAACTGCATTAAATGGATTAACCGATGTGGTAAAAATCCCTATTGGTTATGAGGTGCGCGACGGATATTTAGAATGTATTCTTCCGGCTGAGCTTGAAGAGGCGAGCCGCGAAAAAGCAGATGTTCTGCTTGAGAGTATGCTGCTTACGTTTCGGGATTTGCGCGAACAGTATGATGACTACATTTCGATTACCGAATTGGAGGTGTAACTTATGTTAAGATTGGATATTCAGCTTTTTGCACATAAAAAGGGTGTTGGTAGTACCAGAAACGGTCGTGACAGTGAGGCAAAACGTCTTGGTGTTAAGCGTGCCGATGGTCAGATGGTTTTAGCGGGCAACATTCTTGTTCGTCAGCGCGGAACAAAAATTCATCCGGGCTTAAACGTAGGCAAGGGCGGCGACGATACCTTGTTTGCTCTTATTGACGGCAAAGTTAAGTTCGAAAGAAAGGGCCGCGATAAAAAGCAGGTCAGCGTTTACGAAGTTACTGCATAATTTTGCATAGCTTTTAAATGCAATTTAATTTTTCCTTAATGGAAATACGTTGTTTATAAAAACCCAATCTGATATTCGGATTGGGTTTTTAGTAATTTAGTTGTTCGGAAGGGGAAGGACATGGCAGTTTTTTCAATTTCTGATTTGCATCTTTCGTTGGGCGGAAACAAGCCTATGGAGGTTTTTGGAGATGGCTGGGCAGATTATGTCAATCGCCTTGCGGATAACTGGAAAAAAGTTGTAGATAAAAATGATATAGTTTTGTTGCCGGGGGATATTTCGTGGGCAACCTATTTAAACGAAGCAGTTACTGATTTTAACTTTATTCATGAATTGCCGGGGATAAAAATCATTACAAAAGGAAATCATGATTATTGGTGGGAAACTCTTAACAAGATGAATTCCTTTTTGGATAGTAACGGCTTTCTTAGTATCCGTTTTTTGCACAACACCATTTATTATCACGAAGATATTGCAATTTGCGGAGTTAAAGGGTATCCCGATACAGGGGGCAGGGAGCCGCAGGACGCAGCCGAAGCGAAGCTTTATTTGCGTGAGGCAGGCAGGCTTGAACGTGCCCTTTGCGAAATAAAAAAGAGTAATGCTGAAAAAATAATAGTTATGCTTCATTATCCGCCCGGTAAAGATTCGATATTTGCCGAGCTTTTAAGAAAATATGAGGTTGATATTTGCGTATACGGGCATCTGCACGATAAAGCTCATGCTAATGCTTTGCAGGGTGACATCAGGGGTGTTGAATACAAACTGGTTTCGTGCGATTATTTAAAATTTAAACCGTACAGACTTTTATAAAAAATGACAGCTTATTGAACGGAGGTGAGCGTTTTGGCAACTGAAAATGAAAAAATCTTAATTGAAAAAAGCAAGATGGGCGATGTTGAAGCTTTTGAACAGTTAATTACAAGCTATCATAAAAAGATTGTTAACTTAGCATACAGAATGCTGGGTAATATGTCAGATGCCGAAGACGCTGCGCAGGATATTTTTATAAGAGTATTCCGTTCAATTTCCGGCTTTAACGAACAAGCTGCATTTTCTACCTGGCTTTACAGAATTGCCACGAATGTTTGTCTTGACCTTTTAAGAAAGAAAAAAAGACAAAATGAAAAAAACACCATAAGTATTCATCGCGGTGAGGAAAATGATGAATACGAGCTGCAGCTTGAAGACAATCAACCGTCACCTTACGAGCAGGCTCAAAAAAGCGCTGCAATGAAAGCGCTGGAAAAGGCGCTGAATCAGCTTGGTGATGAACAAAAAATGGTTATTATACTGCGTGATATAAACGGCTTGTCTTATGAAGAGATTGCAGAGATTACAAACTGCACATTAGGAACGGTAAAATCGAGAATAAACCGTTCGCGATTAACTTTAAGAAAACTTTTAGAAAATGATAAGGAACTTTTTTTATAATACATGCGTCAAATTATATGTAAGAATCGAAAGGAGTGGTCAAAAGTGAATAAATTAACTTGTAAAGATGCGTGTTTGCTTTTGTCCCTTTACATAGATGATATACTTTCGGATGAGGAAATGACGCAAATGCGTGAGCATTTAGAAACCTGTGACAACTGTCGGAATGAATATGCCTTGTTAAAGGGAATGATGGATAAAAGCGCAAATTTAGAATGCCCTGAGTTGTCATCTTCGTTTGCAGATGTTTTGCATAAAAAATTACTTGATGAAGCAGAGCTTATAAAAAGCGGAGAAGCAGAAAAACCAAAGCCTGCATTTCCTGTCAGAAGGTTCAGAATATATCCTTATATCGCAGTAGGTGCGGCAGCTGTTGCAATTTCTGTTTTAGCTTTCAGCAGCTTGCCGGAGAGCGATTCGTTTATAACTGAAAATAAAAATGAGGTTATTGAGACTGTAACGCCTGAATCGTGGCAGGAAATCTTGCCGGAAGAAAGTGCATTGCCGTTGGCAGAAACAGAAGCTCCTGTTGCAAGTGAGCCGGCTTTAAAAGCTGAAGCAACGGCAGATATACAGACCGAGGCCGAAGAAGATACCAAGCAGGAAGAGATTGATGAAGAAGCTGTTGCTTTAATTGAAAAAGAAACTTATGAGATAAAAGCTGAAGAGAGCATAAACAATGCAATGACTGTCCGCGGTATGCCGATGATGGCAGCTGATATGGCAACCGAAGAAGAAATTTTGACAGATGCAAGTAAAGAAGAGACCGCTTTAATTGAAGAAAATGCGCAAATAACAGAAGGGTCACGCGGTGGCGGAAGTTCATCTGCTGTTGAAAAGAAAGTAAAAATCAGCGTAGTGTTCAGCTTTAATCATGATGCAACCGACCAAGTTCGTGAGTTGATGAGCGGAGTAACAGCAAAAGGCTCGATTTATGAAGTTCCCGTTGCGAATCTGTCTGATTATATTGATATGCTGACGTCGATGGTCGGATATATTTCTCATCGAATTGTTGAAGAAGATTATACAAAAAAATATAATCTGCTTGAAGAAAATGGTGATGTCAGCGGAAGAATGGCACAGATTGAGGAATATATTAACTATGCAACAATTATAATCGGTGGTTAATGTAAAGTAAATATTTATTTGAAGGGCTGTGAATTGATTTTACAGTCCTTTAATTTTTTTATACTATTGAATTTAAGCAAAAAAAACGATATAATATATATTAGATTAGTATGCGTAAAATAAAAAGGTGGTTAAAATGAAAGAAAAAATATATACTATACCTCTTTCAGAGGCGTATGAGGCAGATTGTGAATGTCCGTTTTGTGTAATTGAAAAAAGACTTGAGCAAGAGGCTGTTGACTATGCGTTGGGAGCATCTATGATGGAGCCTGACAGCCGTGTTAATTCAAACGAGAAAGGATTTTGCCGCAGACATTTTGAACAAATGTCTAAAAAGCAAGGTAAAAGTCTGAGCTTGGCTCTGGTTTTAGATACGCATTTAGCTCGCATTACAGAGCGAATGAAAGAGATTGAAGATAAAAAATCATCAGGCGGACTTTTTAAAAAAGGCGTTGCAAAGCACCAAGAAATGGCAGATTTGTTAAAAGAAATGGATGCAACTTGCGTAATTTGCGAAAAGCTGGAATCAACTTTAGAAAAATTTGCCTGCACCTTTTGGGAGCTTTATAAAAAAGAAAGCGATTTTCATAATAAGGTAAATAGCAGTAAGGGATTTTGTTTGCCACACTTTGAGCTTTTGTTGCGTATGGCGGATAAAGAGTTATCAGGCAAAAGCTTAGAAGAATTAACAGCAGAACTAACGCAGACAGAAATTAAAAATTTAGAGCGTGTAAACGAAGATGTAAACTGGTTTACCAAAAAATTCGATTACAGATATAACGATGCGCCTTGGAAAAATTCTAAAGATGCACCGCCAAGAACAATAGAAAAAATTTCAAAATTTATGGGTCAGGGCGAGGATGTAAAATAGCGGAGGAATATTATGAGTTTGATTTTGGGTGTTACCGGCGGCAGCGGATGCGGAAAAAGTAATTTTTGCCGTGTGCTTGCAGAGCTGGGGGCTTATGTAATAGATGCCGATTTGGTTGCGAGGGATGTTGTGCGTCAGGGCAAGCCTGCTCTTTTAGAAATAAAAAAAGAGTTTGGCAAAGAGTATATTCTGCCAAACGGTGAGCTTGACAGAAAAAAGCTGGGAGAGTTGGTTTTTTCTGATTCTGATAAGCTTAACATCTTAAATCAGATAACTCATAAATATATTATAAAAGAAATTAAAAAAAGAATTAAAGAATCGACTTGCGGCTTAAAAGTAATCGATGCAGCAGTTTTATTCGAAAGCGGTCTGGCTGACATCTGTGACCGGACTGTATGCGTGCTTGCAGATGAAGAAATAAGAGCGAAAAGAATATCAAAGCGCGATGGCTTAACATATGATGCGGCAAAAACGCGTATAAATGCACAGCAAAGAGATGATTTTTATAGCGGTCACTCAGATGATGTGATTTTGAATAACGGCACAGAAAAAGAGTTGGATAAAGAGGCTGAAAAATATTTTGAAAAATTGGAGAATGGGTTTTAATGAGTTTTAAGAAAATAATTAAATTGCCGATAATTTTAATTATAATCATATTGGCATTTAATATATGTATAAATTTGATGTGTGGATTTTTTCCTGCAAAATATGTTGACGAAATTAAAAAGTATTCTGAAGAATACAGTGTCGATCCATATCTTGTTATGGCGGTAATAAAGGCAGAAAGTAATTTTAAAAAAGAGGCGGTATCAAACAAAGATGCAGGCGGACTTATGCAGATAACGCCATCAACGGCAAAGTGGCTGGCTGAAAAAATAAAAATTTCAGGCTTTAAAGATGAGGATGTTTACAAGCCTGAAGTAAATATAAAGCTGGGATGCTATTATTTATCGTATCTTTATGATATGTATGCCGATACTGATTGTATGCTTGCAGCTTACAATGCAGGTCATGGTACGGTTGATAAGTGGCTTTCTGATTCTGCTTATTCAACCGACGGAAAAACACTTGAAAAAATCCCTTATAAAGAGACAGAACAATATATTAATAAAGTAAATAGCTACACCAAAATATATCGTATTTTATATAAAATAAGAATGGGGCGTATGGTATGAAAGCTGTTAAATATATAGCTTTTGCTTTGCTTGCTGCATTAATTGTAAGCCATATTGCATTTGAGCCAAAAAAATGCGAAAAAACACAGTTCTGTTTAGATACGGTTGTTACATTAACTGCATACGGAAAAGGCGCAGATAAAGCAATAGACAAAGCCTTTAACAGAATTAATGAAATTGAGCAAAAGTTCAGCGCCTATTTAAAGAACAGCGAAATATATAAAATTAACCATTCCCCTTATAATACTTTTGTAAAGGTAGATAAAGAAGTTTTCGATTTAATCGAACGTGCCATCATGTTTTCAGATATTACAGACGGTGCGTTTGATATTACACTAAAGCCGATATCTGACCTTTGGGGTATAGGAACAAAAAATGAAAAAGTGCCGACTGATGAAGAGATTAAATCTGCGCTTGATAAAACAGGTTGGCGAGATGTTGTTTTAGATAAAAATACTTATGCAGTTAAGCTAAAAAAAGAGGGAATGGCTCTTGATTTGGGCGGTATTGCAAAGGGATACGCATCTGATGAGGCAGCACGTGTACTTGGTGAATGCGGAATAAAAAATGCCTGTCTTGACTTAGGCGGAAATATTGTGGTCAGGGGAGAAATGCCGCTTGGACTTTTTGAGTCGATTAAATGCGGCAAACGCTCAAGACCGTTTACAATAGGTATTCAAGAACCGGATGCTCCTCGGGGAGAATCGGGTCAGCCTGTTACGGTAGAAAACGGCTGCGTTGTAACGTCGGGAGATTATGAAAGATTTTTCGAAAAAGACGGCGAGCGGTATCATCACATTTTTGACCCGAAAACAGGTATGCCTGCAAAAAGCGGAGTGCGCAGTGCAACTGTGATTGCAAAAGACGGCGCAGTTGCCGATGCATTGTCTACGGCATTTTTCGTTATAGGAAATGATGCCTCGGGAAAATATAAAGAGTATTACGAAACGGTTATATTCGCAAAATAGCGGAGGGATAATTTATGAGCAAACCAAAATTTTTAATACTTGATGCTAACAGTATCATAAACAGAGCGTTTTACGGAATAAAACTTTTAACAACAAAAGACGGAACATATACCAATGCGGTATATGGCTTTTTGACGATTTTATTTCGATATACAAAAGAGATAGAGCCTGATTATATTGCAGCGGCATTCGACCTTAAGGCACCTACATTCAGACATAAAATGTATGATGCCTATAAGGCAACAAGAAAAGGAATGCCCGAAGAATTAGTTCCGCAGATTCCTCTTATGAAAGAGGTTTTGTCGGCTATGAATATACGCATTTTAGAAAAAGAGGGCTTTGAGGCTGACGATATTATTGGTACTGTTTCAAAAATGTGCGAAGAGCAGGATATAGAGTGCGATATTTTAACCGGTGATAAAGACGATTTGCAGCTTGCATCTGACACAAGCAAAATTTATCTTGTTACAACCCGTATGGGCAACACTCAGACAGAAATTTTCGACAGCGAAAAGGTTATGGAAAAGTACGGAGTAACGCCTAAAGAATTTATTGACGTTAAGGCGATTATGGGCGATACCTCTGACAATATACCGGGTGTTAAGGGTATTGGAGAAAAAGGTGCTTTAAATCTTATTCAGACCTATCACGATTTGGAAACAATTTATGAAAATGTTGAAAGCGGTGTTATTACAAAATCCACCAAAACCAAGCTTGAAGAGGGTAAAGAGAGTGCGTTTTTAAGCAGAACTCTTGCTACCATCGACAGAAATGTGCCGCTTGATATTGCTCTTTCTGATGCGGCGGTTGCATCTTATGACAATGAAAAGCTTGCAGAGATTTTTACGCGTTTAGAGTTTAAGCGATTTTTAAAAGAACTGCCGACTATTGGCTGCGGTGAAGCTGCGCCGATTATAAAAGAAGAATTTAAAGACGGCGAATATATTGACATAACAGATTCAAAAGAACTGAAATCTAAGCTTGATACCGATAAAGAGATTGCATATCTGTTAGATACAGACGGAGAGAAGGTAGTGTTTTCTTATGATGAAAACATTTGCTTTAGCGCAGATTTAGATGGAGAAAATATAAACATCTGGCGCGAGTTTTTTGAAGATGAAAAGAAAATTAAAATTGCTCATAATTTTAAAGATGATATTATTTATCTTGACAAATTTGGTATTTTTCCTGTTGGAGTACGATTTGATACGGAAATCGGTGCATATCTTTTAGAGCCGTCGAGAAAGACTTATGATATATCGGACCTATGCTTTGATTTTTTAGGTGTAAATTTAGGTGATGCTGACAGCGGAAGTGTTCAGCTTTCGTTAGATATGATAGGCGAAGGCTATGGCAAGGGATTAAAGCGAAGAGCATTAATGCTTTTAAAGCTTGCCGAGTGGGAAGAAAAAGAGCTTGAAAAGACCGACGAGCTTAAGCTGTTTTATGATATTGAAATGCCGCTTGTTACGGTTTTGGCATCTATGCAGCTAGAGGGTTTTAAGGTTGACAGAGAAAAATTAGAAGAGTTTGGCAAGGATTTGTCTGAAAATATTGATGTTTTGACTCAGCAGATTTACAGTCATGCAGGCGGTGAGTTTAATATTAACTCAACCAAGCAGTTGGGCGAGGTTTTATTTGAAAAGCTGTCTCTGCCGGTGGTTAAAAAGACTAAGACGGGATATTCAACTAATGTTGAGGTTTTAGAAAAGCTTCTGGACAAGCATCCTATTATTAATTGTATAATAGAGTATCGAAAGCTTACAAAATTAAAATCAACTTACGTAGACGGCTTGATTGGTGTTATAAATCCGACGACGGGGAAAATTCATTCAAGTTTTAATCAGACAGTAACGGTAACGGGAAGAATATCATCAACAGAGCCTAATTTGCAGAACATTCCCGTAAGAACAGAACTGGGTCGCGAAATGCGTAAAATGTTTATTGCCCAAAGTGACGATTATGTTTTGGTTGATGCCGATTATTCGCAAATCGAGCTTAGGGTTTTGGCACATATTGCGGATGACGAAAATATGACAGAGGCATTTAAAAACGGCTTTGATATTCACAGAAGTACTGCGGCTAAAATTTTCGGTGTATCGCCGGAGGATGTTACAGGCGAAATGCGAAGTGCGGCTAAAGCTATTAATTTTGGTCTTGTGTATGGTATGGGCGAGTTTTCGCTTGCGCAGGATTTGAAAATAAGCTTAAAGTCGGCAAAAGAATATATGAATGATTATCTTGGCAGTTATCCCAAGGTGCAAAAATATATGAAGGATACTGTGGAATTTGCAAAAGAAAACGGATTTGTTAAAACTATGTTCGGGCGCAGAAGAGCAATACCTGAGATAAATTCTAAAAATTTTCAGTTGCGTTCGTTTGGCGAACGCGTGGCACTCAACACGCCTATTCAGGGCAGCGCGGCAGATATTATAAAGCTTGCTATGGTAGCTGTGTATAAAAGTCTTAAAGAAAAAAATCTGCGTTCTAAACTTATTTTACAGGTGCACGACGAATTGATTATTCAGGCGCATAAAGATGAGGCAGAACAGGTTAAAGAGCTTTTGAAAAGTGAGATGGAAAATGTGTGCGCTCTGTCTGCACCGTTAGTTGCAGATATGAATGTAGGGCATAGTTGGTATGATACGAAATAGGAGGTATGAAGTGTCTTTTTCATCAGATGTAAAAAAAGAGCTTTGCCGTATTGAAGAAGAAAACGGCTGTTGCGCTAAAGCAGAGCTTGCAGGTATTTTTGCATTTTGTTCGACGGAACGCAGCGGAGAATTTATACTTAGAACAGAAAATGAACTTGTTGCAAAAAGAGTGGTTAAACTTTTAGAGCAGATTTTTGCAATCTCTTGCGAAACAGAAGCATCGAGCCGCGGTACAAAAGGCGTATTGTATACTATAAAATTAACTGAAGATATGGGTTTAAAAACTGTACTGTCAGCACTTGGTCTTTATCAGAACAATATGATTAAATTTTCGATCGACCCGTTTTTAACTCAGCAGCCCTGCTGTGCACAGAGCTATTTGCGAGGAGCTTTTTTGGGCGGCGGTTCGGTAAATTCTCCGAAAAGAAGCTATCATTTTGAAATAGAAACACATTATTTCGGTTTAAGCCGTGACCTTTCGGCTTTGTTTTCTGACCTTGATTTTGAGGTGAAAACGGTTATGAGAAAGGGAAGCTATGTGTCTTATATAAAAGACAGCGAAAAAATAGGTGATATTTTAGCAATTATGGGTGCAACGGGGTCTATGATGGATCTTTATAATGCCAAGATTGAAAAAGAGGTTAATAACTCGGTAAACCGTAGAGTAAACTGCGATACGGCAAATCTTACAAAAACAGTTAATGCTGCTGTTGCGCAGGCTAACAGCATACGCCAGTTGGTGGCTAAAAAAGGGGCAGAGGCAATACCCGAGCATTTAAGAGAGCTTGCTGATTTAAGACTCAGTTATCCTGAGGCGAGCCTGGCAGAGCTGAGCGAAATGCTCAGCACGCCAATAAGCAAATCGGGAGTAAACCATCGCCTTAAAAAGCTGATGGAGCTTGCAGGGCAACTTTAATTAAAAGGAGCAATTTTATGACGCAAACAGGCAGGGTTGTTTCGGTATCGGGGTCGTTAGCAAGGGTTGAGGTGCGAAGAGCATCGGCTTGCGGAGAAAACTGTGCTATGTGTAAGGGCGGATGTATGCCGACAAAGCATATAGCAACGGTGAAGAATGCGGCAGGTGCTAAAGCAGGGGATATGGTAAGGATTGATACATCTGATAAAGATGTGTTAAAAAGTGCGCTTTTAGTTTATTTTTTGCCTGTTCTGATTTTGTTTGTGTGTTATGGAATTGCTTTTGCTGTATCATGCAGCAAAATGATAGCAATTGTTGTGGGTATATTGGGTTTGGCATCCGGATTTTTTATCTTGCGTGCTGTTGACAAAAAAATTGCACCGATGCCCGAAATAACGAAAGTACTGTAATATTAAATAACGGATGGAGGAAGCATAATGGCACTTGACGGTGTGGCGGTATGTGCTTTAGTAAAAGAGTTTGACGAAAAGCTTGTCGGACTTAGAATAGATAAAATATATCAGCCGGAGCATGACGAAATACACATAACACTTCATGGCTTTGGCAATAACTATCGTTTGCTTTTAACTGCAAATGCAAATGTGGCAAGAGCATGCTTTACAGAAGATTCAAAGCCTAATCCGACTCAGCCGCCTATGTTTTGTATGCTTTTAAGAAAGCATTTGGGGGCAGGTAAAATTTCTGCGGTGCATCAGCCCGGTTTTGAGCGTGTTATAGAGTTTTGCATAGAAACCTATAATGAGCTTGGCGATATTGTTGTAAAAACCTTGGTGGTCGAGCTGATGGGCAGACACTCAAACATAATTTTAGTTGATGAAAACGGCAGAGTTGCCGATTCGATAAAACGTGTAGATTTTTCGGTCAGTACGGTAAGACAGATTTTACCGGGGATTGTTTACGAGGCACCGCCTGCGCAGGATAAGATGAATCCGATAAAAGTAGGCACATCCGAAATTTTAGAAGTGCTTAAAGCAGCACCGGATGGCGAAAAGCTGGACAGAGTTCTTTTATCATCGTTTGTTGGGGTAAGTCCGCTGATTGCAAGAGAAATTTCGTATAGAGCTTTGGGTACGTCAGACATATATATGAGCGAGCTTGATTTTTCAAAACAACTGGATGTTGCAACTAAAATGTATAACTTATTTTCGGATATAAGTCAAGGTAAGTTTTCTCCCTGTGTGCTGATAAATAAAGAAACGGAAAAGCCGATAGAATTTTCGCCTGTTGATATTATGCAATATGGTGATTTGTCGCAAAAGGAATATACCGATTCGTTTGCAAATCTTGCTGACCGGTTCTATAAAGAACGCGATAAAAAAGAACGTATGGCGCATCGTGCGGCGCATCTTGTTAAGCTTGTTGCGACAAATATTGAAAGATGTGCAAAAAAACTGCATCTTCAGCAAAAAGAGCTTAATGATACGCAAAAAAAAGAAAAGTGGCAGCAATACGGTGAGCTTATTACTGCAAATATTTACAGAATAGAGCAAGGGGCGGAAAGTGTTGTAGTTCAAAACTATTTTGAAGAAGAAATGCCCGAGGTAAGCATCCCGCTTGATGTAAGACTTTCTCCGTCGGCAAATGCGCAGAAATATTATAAAAAATATAACAAGGCAAAAACTGCCGAGCAGGAGCTGACACGTCAGATAGAACTGGCAGAAAGTGAGCTTGGCTATTTAGAAACGGTTGAAGAAGAGCTTGAAAAAGCGGTAAGCGAGGCAGATCTTTCTGAAATAGCTGACGAGCTTGCAGAGCAAGGATATATAAGACGTGTGCAAAAGGATAAAAAGAACAAACAAAAGATAAGCAGCCCTATGGAGTTCGTCACATCTGACGGCTTTTGTGTTGTGGTTGGCAGAAACAACAAGCAAAACGATGCGTTGACCTTAAAGACTGCACGTGGGGCAGATTTGTGGTTTCATACAAAAAACATCCCCGGCTCTCACACACTTTTAGTCCACGAACACGACAGAGAGTTTACAGACAAAGCAATTTTAGAGGCGGCTCAGCTTGCGGCTTTTTATTCAAAGGCAAAAGAGTCGGCAAATGTTCCGGTTGATTATACTCTTATTAAAAATGTTAAAAAGCCGGCAGGCTCAAAACCGGGTTTTGTAATTTACACAACAAATCAGACGGCATATGTTACACCACCAAAAGATGTAGATAGCTTTATTAAAAAATAAAACAACAGCGGTTCACTGTTTTTAGTGAACTGCTGTTGTTTTAAGGTATAGGAAAAATGGTTCAGAATGTACAAACTGAGCCCAAGCTTTGCTTGGGGTTACCCGAAGACGTACGTGGGTACGTTGAGAGGCGAAGTTTGTTCATAGCAAAAGGCTAAATTATAATAAAAAATCAAATTTTTGATTTTTTTCTTTTTAAAGACAAAAAAGTGCTAATTGTGAGTGTTTATTAAAATATATTTAAAATATATGTTGCCTTTTGCGTTCTGGCCTTTTTTACATACCTACTGCTCCATATGTCTGCCTAAGAATCCTGCCGCAGACTGAGCAAGCTTTTCTTCTATTTCGCCCATCTTGGGACTTGACTCGTTGCTGAAAAAAACAACCGAGCCGATTGTGTCTCCTTCTGAAATTATCGGAACAACCACACCAGCAGTGTATTTTTCGCTGCCTTCAATTACGTTTAGCTTTTTGCTGTCGTTTGGCTTGCATACAAAGGTTGATTTTTCTTCCATAACCTTTTCAATATCGGTGCTTATTTTCTTTTCAGAAAGCTCTCTTTTAGGAACGCCCGATACTGCGATTACGTTATCTTTATCAGTAATACAAATAGGATGTCCGCTCGTTTTAGATAAGGTTTCGGCATATTCGCCTGCAAAATCGCCAAGCTCACCTATGGGTGAATATTTTTTAAAAATTACCTCGCCGTCACGGTCTGTGTATATCTCTAAAGGGTCGCCCTCTCTGATGCGCATTGTTCGTCTTATTTCTTTTGGGATTACAACTCTTCCTAAATCGTCAATACGACGTACAATTCCTGTTGCTTTCATATAGATAAATCTCCTTTTATTTCAAATTACATACATAGTATTTGAAGAATGAGGAATTTTATCCAATGAATTTACTGGAAGAATTTTATAATTTTTCAATCGGAATTCCGAAGTCTACAGAAGAAACTGTAACTTCCTTTCCTTTTAAATAATTTAAGATTCCGGCATCGGTTTCAAAATCAAATATCAAACGGTAAGAGCATAGTGCCTGTTGCTTGAGCAAAGGATTTTTGCCCCAAGTGCCGTATTTGCCGTCACCTAACAGCGGATATCCTATGGCAGACATCTGTGCGCGTATCTGATGCGTACGGCCTGTAATAAGTTCTACTTCTAAAAGTGCGTGATTTTTATATTTCTTTTTTATTGTGTATTTTGTTATGGCTGTTTTGGCATCTCGTGTTGGTTTGTCATAAACCTTGACCAAATTTGCGTCAGCGTCTTTTTTCATATAGGATGTTAAGGTGTCGCTGTTTTTTTGAGGGATACCGCAGGTTAAGCACAGATAGAATTTGCGTATTTCTTTGGTCTTAATTTTTTCATTTAATATGCGCAGACTTTCTGCATTCTTTGCGGCGATTACTATACCGCGTGTGTTACGGTCTATGCGGTTACACAATGCCGGCGCAAAGCTGTGTTCTGATTCGGGATTATATTCTCCCTTTTGATAAAGGTATGCCTGTATGTGCGAAATTAATGTGTTGACTGATTCTTTATCATCTGAATGCACAACCATTCCCTGAGGCTTATCTACGAGCAAGATGTTTTCATCTTCGTACACTACGTTAATGGTTGGATTTTTTATTTTGGTAAAAGCCTCTTCGGGAGCAGGGGTGTCAAAAAACTCATCATTAATATAAAGCTCAAGCACATCGCCTGCGTTTAATATATCACGTTCGTTTGCCCGCTTGCCGTTTATCTTTATGCGCTTTTTGCGCAGAGACTTATATACAAGGCTTTGTGGCATAGACGGAAGAAATTTTATAAGAAACTTATCTATTCTTTGTCCTGCGTCGTTTGAGTTGACAGTTACCTGTTTCATTTGCTGTCTCCTTTTAAAAATGTTTTGTATTTCTTCCTTATATTATAGCGCAGATAAATAAAAAAGTCACTATTGACAAATTGCACAAAAGAAATTGGAAAACGTTTAAAAAGTTTGTTAAATATTTTTTGCGTGTTTTTTCATCAAAATGCTTGCAATTATATGAAAAATAGTGTACAATAAAAAGGCTGTGACATGGCATACGATGAAGTGGGAGGTTGCCGCAGATGCGGGTTTTTCCATGGAGAATGTCCGATTCTAGAAACCGGGCGACAGAGTCACGCTAAAGCGAAAGAGCAAGAAAAG
>JAFYXI010000039.1 GCA_017546245.1 Clostridia bacterium
CATATCCTATGAGGGCAGCGAGATAACAGGCTACGAAAACACCCGCACAACCTTAAAGGTCAAAGAGGATTATGTGTCTATGATTCGCTTCGGAAAAGCATCTGCTCAGATGATTTTCGAAAAGGGCAGCAAGTATTCAGGGTACTATAACACTCCCTATGGAGGTCTGACAGTTGATGTTACAACAAAGGACATACAGGTAGACATCAACGACGACGGCGGAGAATTTAAATTAGATTATTACATACAGTTTAATCACGATGCACCCGTAAGAAACGGTATGCACGTTAAAATCAGGAAGGTAGGTATTGACGGTGACGGTATACGAACTGACGAAAAAAACGCTTAGAGATTGGATTGACGCAGCGCTAAATGGCGCTAAAGAAAAGGGAGAACTTAATTTTTCAGAAATTCCCGAATATGTTATAGAAGAACCCAGAGAAAAAGAATTTGGTGACTTTGCAACAAACGCAGCTATGCTTATGGCAAAGGAAGCAAGAATGGCTCCGAGAAAAATTGCAGAAACAATTGTTGCAAACCTAAAAACCGAGGGAACTTTTATAAGCGAAGTAAGTGTTGCAGGTGCAGGCTTTATTAACTTTAAGCTTGACGGCTCTCAGCTCGTTAAGGTTTTAGAAATGATTGACGAGCAGAAAGAAAACTACGGCAGAATCGATATGGGCAAGGGCGAAAAGATTATGGTCGAGTTCGTAAGCGCAAACCCGACAGGTCCTATGCATATGGGTAATGCGCGTGGCGGTGCTTTGGGTGACTGCTTAGCAAGCGTTTTAGACTGGGCAGGCTATGATGTTTGCCGTGAGTTTTATATTAACGATGCAGGTAATCAGATTGAAAAATTTGCAAACTCGTTAGAGGCTCGCTATATTCAGGCTTTAAAGGGCGAAGATGCCGTAGAATTTCCTGAAGACGGTTATCAGGGTGAGGACATTCGTGTTCACGCTAAAAACTTTATAGAAATAAACGGTGACAAATATTTAGAAGCATCGCAGGAAGAACGCAAGGCTGCATTGGTAGACTATGCACTTGCGCTTAACATTGCGGCATTAAAAACCGATTTGGAAAAATATCGTATTTTCTATGATGTATGGTTCCACGAAAGCGACTTACACTCAAACGGCAAAGCTCGTGAGGTTGTAAAAGAGCTGACCGAAAGAGGTCACACCTACGAAAAAGAGGGTGCAATTTGGTTCCGTGCTACCGATTTCGGCGAAGAAAAAGACGAGGTTTTAGTTCGTGCAAACGGATTTTTAACTTATTTTGCAGTTGACGTGGCATATCATCGCAACAAGCTGGTTGACCGCGAATTTAAAACTGCAATAAACATCTGGGGTGCTGACCATCACGGTCACGTTGCGCGCCTTAAAGCAGCTTTGGCAGCTTTAGGTCTTGACAGCGACCGTTTAGAAGTTATTTTAATGCAGCTTGTTCGTCTTGTTCGTGGCGGCGAGGTTGTAAGAATGTCAAAAAGAACCGGTAAGTCTATCACATTAAATGACCTTTTAGAAGAAACCAGTATCGATGCGGCAAGATTCTTCTTTAATATGCGTCAGGCTAACAGCCATTTCGATTTTGACTTGGAGCTTGCGGTAGAGCAGTCTAACGAAAATCCTGTTTTCTACGTTCAGTATGCGCACGCAAGAATCTGCAGTATACTTCGCTTAATGGCGCAGGAAAATGTTAATGTTAAGCCTGCAAAGAATGTTGATTTAAAATTGCTTAGCAGCGAGCAAGAAATAGATTTAATGAAACTTTTAGCACGCTTTCCTGAAGAAATACGAGCAGCAGCAATCAGCCGTGAGCCGAGCCGTATGACAAGATATGTAATGGAGCTTGCCGCAGGATTCCACACCTTCTATGGTGCGTGCCGTGTAAAAACTGATGATGCAGCACTTATGGATGCACGTTTGGTTTTAGTTAATGCAACAAAAACAGTAATTAAAAATGCTCTTACACTTCTTTCTATCGAAGCTCCCGAGCAGATGTAATTTTATGTGATATATTTTAAGGTTGGTGCAAAAAACAGGAGGAAACAAAGGTGAAAAAATTAAGTAAAAAAATTATAGCAACTGTGTTGGGCGCAAGTATTGGCATATGCTCAGTTCTGCCTGCGTTTGCCGAAAATGCACAACCTGCCGAAACGTTAGAGTCGAGCTATGTTAAAGCAATAGTAGATTCGGTATCCGAAAGGTATCGTTTTGGCGCAGATAAAGAGCAGATGTATGAAGCTGTTATCGACTATGTTTTAGGTGAAAATCCTGAGCTTTTAGAAGGTGCAATTTCTGCTGCAACAAGCGGACTTGATCAGTTTTCGGGGTATATGAACCGTGAAACATTAAGCGGTTTTGGCGATTATATAAGCCAGAATTATGTGGGTATAGGTGTTGAGATTATCCGACAGCCGGGATATTTAGAGGTTGCAGGTGTTATGATGGGCAGTCCTGCAGAAGCGGCAGGCTTTAAGGTGGGAGACAGAATTATCGCAATTAACGGCGAAGATGCTACGGGATTCAGCATAGATGTAGCGGCGAGCAAGGTGCGAGGAGAAAAAGGGACACAGGTTACAATTACAGTTCTGCGTGATGGCGAGAAGATAACCCTTGTTGCAACGCGTGATGCCGTTTCTGCATCAACTCTTCATTATACAAAGCTTGAGCATTGCGGATACATAAAAATTTCGCAGTTTAATGCATCTACACCGGTCGAGTTAGAAAAGGCACTTGCTTATTTTGATAATCACGGAACCAAAAAGCTTATTTTTGATGTGCGTGATAATCCGGGCGGTGAGCTTTTAGGACTTTTAAGATGCCTATATCAGCTTGTTCCGCAAGATAAACTGCTTACAAGCATTGATTACAACGGCGAAGACAAAGACATTTCATATTACTCAAAAGCAAAATTTAAAACGACAGACAGAAAAATGGTTGTTTTAATAAATAAAAACAGTGCCAGTGCAGCAGAACTGTTTGCAGGTGCAATCCGTTATAACGGACTGGGTGTTTTAATGGGCGAACGCTCACACGGCAAAGGAACGGTTCAGGAATTTATGGGCTTAAGAAGTATGGGCGGCTTACAGCTTGGCGATATAAAGCTTACGGTTGCCGAATATTCGCTCCCTAACGGAGAGTTTATCCATAAAAAGGGAATAACCCCCGATATTGAAATAGAAAATGAATTATCACCGCTTGTTACCGAAGATTTTAAACCTATAACCTTCGAGGCAAAATTCAAGCTTGGCGACAGCGGAGATTCAATTTTAGCAATTAAGCAAAGGCTTGATGCTTTAGGTTATCAGGTTGGCGAGGTAAACGGTGAGTTTGACAAAGAACTTGAGCTTGCTACATACAGCTTTCAGGAAGACGCAGGCCTTTATCCTTATGGTGTAATGGATATTACAACGCAGAACTTTTTAAACAACGTTGCCGACAAGGCAAAGGTTCTTAACGATTTGCAGCTTGATGCAGCAATTGATTACTTTAAAGAAAAGGCGGTAAAATAAAATGTACAAAAATAAAATCATTTCGCTTTGCCTGGCATTTACATTAATATTTTCCTGCTCATTTTTAACAATCAGTTCCGAAAAAGCATACAGTGCATCGGTTCAGGACAGAATAAATCAGGCAACCCAAAATAAAAAAGCTGCTCTTGATAAGATTAATAAAAGCAAAGAGCAAAAGGCAGAAATTATGTCGAAAAAAGAAAAAATCGACCACGAAATTGACCTTTTGCAGGCAGAGCTTGACGAAATAGACGCGATAATTAACGAAGCAGAGCAGGGCATAGCTCAAAAAGAACAAGAAATAAAGGATTATGAGCTTAAAATCGAAAGTAACGACGCTGATTTTCGTAAAAGATTAAGAGCGATGGACGAAAACAACAGCGCAAGCTATATTGATATTCTGCTCGAGGCAAAAAGTCTTTCCGACTTTTTTATAAGACTTGAAACCGTGCGTGAAATAACAGAGCACGACCAGGCGGTTATAAACGAAATGATTGCTTTAAAAAAGGGAGTAGAGGTAATAAGAAACGAACTGGTTTTAAAACGCGATGAGCAAAAAGAAGCACGTTCGCTCGTCAGCGATAAAAAAAGTGTGTTAGATGCAAAGGTTGCAGAGCAAAATGCAATTATATCTAAGATAAATAACGATATTAATTTACAGGAAAAGCTGTATGAAGAATCTAAAAAGCTTGAAGAACAGCTAAAAAACAGCATTCGCTCAAGCCTTTCTACATCTTCTTCGGCAGGCTCAAAATATAAGGGCGGAAAGTTTGTATTTCCTGCTCCGAGTATGATTTATATGAGTTCTGAATACGGCTACAGAACGCATCCTGTTACAGGTGTTAAATATAAATTCCATTCAGGTGTTGACCTTGCCGCACCTCAGGGCACAAATGTTTTGGCGGCAGATGCAGGAACAGTTCGTATGGCAGGCTGGAACGGCGGATACGGATATTGTGTTATAATAGACCACGGCGACGGTGTTGCAACCCTTTACGGACACAACTCAAAGCTTTTGGTTTCGGCAGGACAGTCAGTAAGCCGCGGTCAGGTTATAGCTAAAATCGGTTCGACCGGCGTATCTACAGGTCCGCATCTGCATTTTGAGGTTTTAATTAACGGTTCAACAACTAATCCTGCGCCGTATATCGGCTTGTAAGATTAAGGTTTATAATATTTTATAGGGAGATGCAGGTATTTGTATAAAAAACGACATTTGGTAATTACTGCAATATTAACTGCTGTACTTGTATTTTTAACCACTTCATTCGTTCATTTAAAACGTGAATTTGAGTCGATAAACAAGGTATCGCGCGCACGCGATATGATTCAGGAATATTATGTAGACCGGCTGACTAAAGAGCAGATTGATAAAATGGACGATGCCGCAATTTCTGCAATGGTTAAAAGCCTTAATGACCCATACAGCTCTTATTTAAATGCAGAAGATTTTAAAGATTATAAGGAAAATAACGAAGAAGAATATATCGGTATAGGTATTTCGGTTACATTTACTCCGAAAGATAATACACTTATTGTAATGTCGCCATATGACAATTCGCCTGCGCAAAAGGCAGGAATTATACCGGGTGATAGAATTTTAAGTGTAAACGGCGTCGAGGTAACAGCAGATACGTATGATGATATAATTGATGCAATAAAGGACGCAGATGCTCCCGAAGGAGAAGAGCTTAATCTTCGCATTGAACGCGGAGCGCAGAAAAAAATTTACGACATAAGTCTTAAAAGAGAAAAAATTGCGATTCAGACTGTATCGTCAAAAATGTTTGCTTCAGGAATCGGTTATATCCGTATTTCTCAGTTTATGAACAGCACCGAGCAGGATTTTAAAGCTGCTCTTGATAACCTGTGTGCTGATGGTATGAAAGGACTTGTTATTGATTTAAGAAATAATCCGGGTGGTTATGCGCACACGGTTATATCAATGGCAGATATGCTGCTTCCTGAGGGAACAATTGCATATTTAGAAGATAACAAGGGAAGAAAAGAATATTTTAAATCTGATAAAAATGAGCTTGGTCTTCCGATGGTTGTTTTAATAAATGGCGGAACGGCAAGCGCAGCAGAGCTTATGGCAGGAAGTATTCAGGCTTATGACTTAGGTGTTTTAGTGGGCGAAAAGAGCTTCGGAAAGGCAGTGGGTCAGTCACCGCTTCCGCTTACAAAATCATCGGCTATTTATTTAACAAATGCAAGATATTATACACCTAAGGGTGAATGTATAGACAAAAAGGGTATCGAGCCTGATGTTAAGGTAGAATTGCCGACAGAGCTTTACAGCCGATTAACTCTGCTTACGTTAAGTGAAGATGTTCAGCTTTCAAAAGCAATAGAGCTGATGAAAGAAAAAGTCGGGGCATAATACACACAAGAAAAATTGACATAGGAGAGAAAAATATGGGTTACATTATTTTGTTTTCGGTAATATACAGTTTAATATTTGTATTATTATACCGGTTTGCAGCAAAACCGTCTGCTGCCGCAGTCATAGGCCGTAAAACGACATATAAGGACTATCTTCCTTATGCAGCCGGCTTATTATTAATTTTTATACTCGAACTTTCTGTTTCGACTATAATAAGCGGTCACAAGGCAGATATACGTCTGTTTAAGGCATGGGCGTCATTCGGTAACGAACATAAAATGAACGAATTCTATAAAACAGATTTATATGTCGACTATCCGCCTGCATATCTTATTATTTTATACGGTGTAGGCAAGCTTGCCGCATTTTTTGGCGTAGACAGCGCAAGCGATGCTTTTATAGTATGGATAAAATTTATACCGATTTTATGTGACTCTATCTTTTCTATATTAATTTTTTATATGGCAAAGGATAAATTCGGCTTAGAAAAAGCCGGTGTAATTTCTTTAATGACAGCAATTAACCCAACGATGATAATAAATTCTGCAATATGGGGACAAATAGACAGCTTTGGCTTTCTTATAATCCTTGCTATGCTGTTTACACTTTATAACAGACAATATGTTTTATCGTGTGCTTTATTTGGATACAGCATTTTAACAAAGCCGCAGATGATAATATTTATTCCTATTATAGGCTTTACAATGCTGTTTGATTTAATCGAAGTATTTAATGATAAAGAAAAAAGAGTAAACCTTATTACAAAATATGCGCTTAGTATCGTGGCATTTTTGGCAGTTGTTATGGTTGTTTCTATGCCGATAGTCGGTACTGACTATAAATTATTAATCGGGCAGTATACAAGTGCGATGGGAAAATATCCGTACTATACATTAAATGCGGCAAACTTTTACGGCGCATTCGGACTTAACTGGAAAAACGTGACCGAATCCTTCTTTATCGCAACAGGACCGGAATGGGGTTTTGCATTTATTACGGCTATTTCACTTATAGTGGGTTATGTTACTTATAAAGTCCGTGACCGCAAAAAAATATTTTATTTGGGCGCATTTATGATTGCGGGAATCTATCTGTTTGCACACACCATGCACGAAAGATATTTGTATGCGGCGATTCCGCTGCTTTTAATCATTTATATTTTAACAGAAGATAAAAGAATGCTCGCTCTTTACGGCGGATTTTCGGTTATAAACTTTATAAACGTTGCAAGAGTTTTAGAGCGCAACCTGCAGGATGATTTTATCTACGGAAACGATGCAGGATTTATTTTAACATCGTGGATACATCTTATTTTGTTTGCGCTTATGGTTATATATAGCTATCAGGCGTTGTTCTTAAATAAAAAAGAGGGCTTTATTTACGAAAGCCTTTCAAAGAAAGCTGTTGAAGCAACCGGAGATACACCGGAAGGACAAACTGAAAGTGTGCCGACAAAGACTGAAAAGAATATTAAAAAAAGTAAAAAAATAGAGATACAAAAAGAAGAAAAGCCTGTTAAAATAACACGAAAAGACGTGCTTATTATGGCAGGAATAACATTAGTATATTCTGTTTTTGCCTTTTATAATCTTGGCTCTATGAACGTACCCGAAAACGGATGGTATGTTGAAGAAGCAGGTCAGACGGTTGTATTTGATTTTGGCAAAAAACAGGAGATAAACAAGCTTTATATGTATCCGGGCTGGATTGACCGCCGTAAAAGTGACAGCAAGGTAGAAAGACATATAGAGTTTGAGCTTTCTAACAACGGAGAAACATGGGAAAGTATAGATGCTTTAGACATTAAATCCGTATGGCGTTGGACTACTCTTAAAATTGACGAAAAAGTCCGCTTTGTTCGCATGACTTGCGATGACGGAAGATTTTATATAAACGAGCTTGCTTTTTACGGCGAAACCGAGGAAGATTATATAAAGCCTGTGTCTGTTAATTCAGACAGCGAAGGCACAGAGGCGCTTTTGGATGAAAAAGAAAAAATAGCATACGAGTTTTCGTGGTATGACGGCACATATTTTGATGAAATTTATCATCCGCGTACGGCTTATGAATATTTAGAGAATCATTATCCGCCGTACGAAAATACGCATCCTCCGCTTGGAAAGGTTATTATTTCGTGGGGTATTGCACTTTTCGGAATGAATCCTTTTGGATGGAGATTTTTCGGTACATTATGCGGCGTATTAATGACACCTATGGCATATATGTTAGGAAAAAGACTATTTAAAACCGAATTTTATGCATTTTGTACTGCATTTTTATTTACCTTTGATTTTATGCATCTGTCGCAGACCCGACTTGCAACTATAGACTCATTTACGGCATTTTTCGTTATGGGAATGTATTACTTTATGTACAGATACATTTCGCAGAGCTTTTATCATGCAGGGGTTAAAAAGACATTACCGTCACTCTTTATGTCAGGCTTGTTCTTTGGCTTGGGTGCGGCAACAAAGTGGCAGGGTATTTATGCAGGTACAGGTCTTGCGTTCTTGTTCTTTGCAAGTATTTTCCGCAGATATTTAGAATATAAAAAGGCACAGAAATCAAAAAATGCAGATCCTGAAATGAAGCGCATTGCAGAAAGCTTTGTTCCTATGGCAACGCAGTCGATACTTTGTGCAGCTCTGTTCTTTGTAGGTATTCCGCTTTTGATATACGGAGCATCGTACCTTCCGATTATCATCGGAACTAAGGGCGATTTTAAGTATATAATTAATAATCAGAAAACTATGCTTAACTATCATGGCGGACTTAAATCTACACATCCGTACGGTTCTTCATGGTGGAGCTGGCCGCTCGACTGGCGTCCGCTTTATGCGTATTCGCCGAACAGAAGCTTTATTCCTGCCGGTACATCAATGGGAATATCCTCTTTTGGTAATCCGCTCGTATGGTGGATGACTATTCCTGCAATAGGCGCAGCGATAGTAAAAACTGCAAAGAAAAAGGGCGATAATGAATTAACTTTAATTTTAGCAGGTTTTGCGGCTATGTATTTGCCGTGGGTGTTGGTAACCCGTGTGGCATTTATATACCACTTCTTCCCGTGTGTAATTTTCGTAGTATTGGCTACTGTATATTTCATACGCGAAATTTTAACCGGTTATCCTAATGCTAAAAAGTTTGTTTATGCTTATTTAATTGCTGTTGTCTTGTTGTTTGTTGTTTTCTATCCGGTGCTTACGGGTATGGCAGTACCGACCTCGTATGTTGAAGGACTGAAATGGTTACCTGCCTGGGTGCTGGGATAATACTGCCTGCTAAAACAGTTACGGAGGATGCTTATGAGTGAAGAAAAAAATACTATAGAGGGGCGCAATCCTGTGTTTGAGGCGTTGCGCTCGGGCATGCCGATAGATAAAATTTTAATCAGCGAAACTGCCAAAAAAGAGGCATTGGGAAAAATATTATCAGCGGCAAAAGAACGCAAAATTCCTGTGCAGACAGTTCGTCCGCAAAAGCTTGCCGAGCTTGCCGAAACCGAGGCAAGTCAGGGCGTTATTGCAATTTGTGCTGCAGCGCAGTATGTGTCGGTTGATGATATTTTAGCTAAAGCAGAAGAAAAAGGTAAACCGCCGTTTGTTATAATCGCAGACGAAATTACAGACCCTCATAACTTGGGTGCTATAATAAGAACTGCAAATGCGGCAGGTGCAGACGGCATTATAATTCCTAAAAATCGCTCGGCAGGTATTGGTGCAATAGCGGCAAAAACCTCGGCAGGAGCAGTCAGCTATACACCGGTTGCCCGTGTAACAAACCTTGCACAGACAATTGATAGCTTAAAAGAGCGCGGCTTGTGGGTTATGGGTGCAGATATGGACGGCGACGATATGTATAAAAGTAACTTAACCGGTGCTATTGCCTTAGTAGTTGGCTCAGAGGGCAAGGGCATAAGCCGTTTGATTAAACAAAAATGTGATTTTATGGTACGTATTCCGATGTTTGGCGAAATAAATTCGCTTAATGCATCGGTTGCGGCAGCTGTTTTAATGTACGAAATTGTACGTCAGCGCGAAACTAAATAGAACTTGAAAGGATTTGTTTTTATGTATATTGGTGTGGATTTAGGCGGCATTAATATTGCAGTCGGATTGGTAGACGATAATTATAATATAATCAACAAAAGCTCGGTGCCCACCGGCAGAACACGCAGCTTTGAAGCTATTATGAAAGATATGGCAGATTTGTGCCAAAAGGTTACAGAAGATGCCGGATATAAAATGTCTGATGTTAAGTGTATCGGCATAGGTGCTCCCGGAACGCCTGATGTTAACGGCAAAAGGGTTATCTATGCTAATAATCTTGACAGCTTTACAAATGTAAATCTTGAGTCAGAAATTCAAAAATATTTCAAAGATATGCCCGTATTTGTAGAAAATGATGCAAATGCTGCAGCATACGGCGAGCTTTTGGCAGGGGCGGCAAAGGATTGTTCATCGGCTGTTATTATTACATTAGGTACAGGCGTTGGAGGCGGAGTTATTATAGACGGCAAAATCTTTTCGGGCTTTAACAATGCCGGAAGCGAATTAGGGCATATGGTTATAGTAAAGGATGGGGTAGAGTGTACCTGCGGAAGAAAAGGATGCTTCGAGGTCTATTCTTCGGCAACGGCTTTAATAAGACAAACTGCCGAAATTATTGCAGATTATCCTGACAGCATAATTCACGAAATGATTGAAAAAAATTCAAGCAAAATAAGTGGAAAAACCGCATTTATCGCTGCTAAACAAGGCGATGAGGCAGGTAAAAAAATCGTTAATCAGTTTATAGAATATCTTGGAGTAGGTGTTTCTAATATTATAAATCTGCTTCAGCCGCAGGTGGTTGTTATAGGCGGAGGAATAAGCAAAGAGGGCGAAAATCTGTTGGTACCTCTTCGTGAATATGTAATAGAAAATATTTATACCAGACAAGACCCAAGAACACAGGTTTTAGCGGCAGAACTCGGAAACGATGCCGGAATAATCGGTGCGGCTATGCTGTGGAAACAGTCATAATAAAAAAAGAACTGTAAAAACTAAGGTTTTTACAGTTCTTTTATGTACACAACTAATTTGTGCTATACTGAAAACAGCGCATTTTGCTACATTTCTATCTTTTTCATTATGTGCCTGCTTATTTCTACCATCATTTTAGCTCCCATAGGATAAAGCTCTTTTGGTAAGGGTTTTAAAAAGTTACCGGCTTCAAGTGTAAAATCACCATTGTAATTTATATCCTTTAGTGCCTCGGCAATGCTATCCCAATCAGCAAAACCACCGTAATAAGGTATGGTATGAAGGTCTTTCGAGCCGTCTACATCGTGAACGTGCAGAGCCTTAAGACGTTCATTGCCAAGCACTCTTATAAACTCTGCCGGGTCTCGGCGCACTAAAAGAACGTGACCGATATCAAGGCAGGCAACAAAACAGTCGCTGTTTAACTCGTCTAAATATTTTATAAATTCTTCCGGTTTAGAGCAGGTGGAATCTACAAGCACCCCTCCATTTATAAACCACTTACCCATATACATATTTTCAAGAGCTACTTTTACGCCATACTCTTCGCAGTACGGTCTGAATATGTTGTAAAAATTCATATTTGCATCAAAAAGGAGTTCGCCTTCAGCAATATCGGTAGATTTTAAAGGATGTACAACTATTGTTTCAACCCCTAAGAGTGCAGAATTTTTAATACATTGTATTATATCACTAATATATTTATCCATTTCTTCTTTATCCTTAGGATGCCTAAAGGGTGCGTGCGCCTGATTAAAAATCATTCCCTTGTTTTCTGCATACTGTTTTAAGTTTTTAAAAAATTCTGGAGATGTTTCTTTAGAATAAAATTTTTCGTCTACATGAAAAGAAAAATCAATTGCATCAAAGCCTGCATCATACATTAAATCTATTGATTCTTCCATTGTGTATTGCCTTTGAATTGTGCCGATTGATGAAGAAAGCAGCATTTTGTGTTTTGTGTTATTCATATTTTTTATCTCCTTTATATTATTTCGTCAATTATTCCCAAATCCCAGGCTAAACGTGATAAAACATATTTATCACGAATATCTTTAGTTGCCTTAAACGTCATTGGTAAAAGTGAAGAATCTATGCTAAATTCGTCAGGCGTTTTAGGGAGATTAATACTGTCATAAAGCTTGGTTAAAACATCAACCGATGGTATTTCTTCGTCTATTATTTCGATAATTTTGTCGTAGCTTTCAATTATTTTATCAAGTCGTGCAGCATGTTTTTTAGCATTGTATTTTTGTTCTTTTGCCTCTAATTCAATTAACGGCTCGGCGCTGTCTCCTAAAAAAGCTCTTAACTTGTTTGCCCAAAGGTCAAAATTAAAATTTTTAACAAAGGCTAAAGCCTTTTCTTTATCGGGTTTTGTATGCCTGATTTTATCGTATAATTTTGCGGCAATATAAGTTGCTGCGGCACATTGCAGTCCGTGCAAGCTTGACGGGGTGTTAAATTCAAGGCTTCGCATATCCCAGATGTGCGAAAAATAATGCTCTACGCCCGATGCAGGTCTTGACGCACCTGCATATGTCATTGCTATACCGCCTATTACAAGACCGTAAAATACCGCTTCTATTGCTTCGTCGTTGCGATTTAAAAGTCCATCGCTGTTTTCAACGCATTTTGACAGGGCAGTTCTGACCAAATCAGCGACATCTTCACAATAATACTCTTCGTTAATCAGATTTGAAATGCGCCATTCGCATATGCTTATATATTTTGCAAGCATATCGCCAAGGCCAGCCTTTAGCATGTCGGTCGGCGCGGTTTTAAGTATATCGGTATCGCCGATTATTACATCAGCACATTTTGACGGCAGAGTTACCTTGACACCGCCTAATGCCATAGATGATGTAGCAGAGGCATAACCATCCATAGATGGTGCGGTTGCAACTATTATGTATGGCACTCTGGCAGTTGCCGACAGTATTTTTGCTATGTCATTTATAACTCCCGAACCAAGTGCCACAACACCGTCACAGCTTGTGTCATAATGCATAACGGCAGCTCCCACGGCTTTTTCATCAGGTTCAAGATGTTGTTCTTTAAAAACAAATTCAGAACATAAAATGTTGTTGCTTGAGAGTAATTTTGTTATTTTTTCTCCTGCTATCGGATAAGTGTTTATATCAGCAAACAAAAAAACTTTTTTACAGTTTAGTTTTTTTAATTCGTCGGGCAGATTGTTGATTGCATTTTTGCCGGTTATCAGATTTTTAATATTGACAAAATGCTCGCGCCCGCATTTGCATCCGGCAGGATTTTTTATAAAGCTTATATTCAACTGTAACACCTCATAATCTATTATATTTTAAAAATATAAAAAATCAATATTTGAAAATAATATTGACAAAATAATCATAAATTGATTATAATTATGATTATTAGTGATGCAGGAGGTCGTAATATGTCAATTTTTAATCGTGAAGAGCAGTATTTAAAATTGCTTGCAGACAGCGCTTATACAGTAAAAGAGCTTTCAGAAAAACTGTTTATAAGCGAGCCTACTGTAAGACGGGACATAATAATTTTAAAAAACAAGGATTTAATTGATTCAAAAAGAGGCATAGTAAAGCTTAAGCCAAAATATGCCGATCAGAGAATTCCGTTATTTGTGCGAAATCTTGAATATAATGAGGCAAAAAAAGAAATTGCCCAAAAGGCAAGCAGCTATATAAAAGACGGCGATGCAATTATGCTCGATGCATCAACAACCGCTTATCATATCTTGCCTTACCTTGCGTCATTTAAAAATATACTTGTTATTACCAATGGGGCAAAAACGGCTCTTAATGCGGCGTCGATGGGCATAAAAACTATTTGCACGGGTGGCGAAATGACGCTTGAATCATTTTCGTTTGTTGGCAGCGATGCCGAGAAAATGTTAAGACAATATAATGCAGATGCAGCGTTTTTTTCGTGCAGAGGCTTTTCGGATGACGGTATGGTCACAGATAACTCAATTTTAGAAAATTCTGTACGAAGAATTATGATTGAAAAATCGAAGAAAAAGTTTTTGCTGTGCGATAAAAGCAAGTTTGGACATAAATATTTAAATACCTTATGTTATAAAAATGAGTTAGATGAAATTATAAGCAATTAAAAAATCAGAGCTTATGCTCTGATTTTTTAATTCGGTTAATATTATTTTTTCCAAGTGTAAGGGCTGAACAATAACAACATAGGAAAGATTTCAAGTCGTCCCGTCAGCATACAAAAGCTCATAACAAGCTTTGAAAGAGGAGAAAATGCTGCATAATTGCTCATAGGTCCGACTGCGTTAAGACCCGGACCAATATTATTTAAAGTAGCTAAAGTTGCAGTAAAGTTTGTGGTAAAGTCAAAGTTATCAAGACTTATTATAAGCATTGCCGTGACAAAAATTACTGCATATGCCGCCATAAACACGTTAACTCCGCGTACGGTTTCGTGCTCAACCAATCTGTCGTTCATTTTAATTTTAAGTGTAAGTCTTGGATGCGCGCTTGTACGTACTTCTTTTACTATACTTTTTACAAGTATAATAATTCTCGAAACCTTTATGCCGCCGCCTGTACTGCCGGCGCAAGCGCCGATAAACATAAGAAGAACAACTATTGCCTTAGACAATTCAGGCCACAGATTAAAGTCTGTTGTTGCAAAACCGGTTGTTGTTATTATCGACCCAACGGTAAATGCTATATGCCGAAAGGCTTCTTCTGCTGTTTTAAACATTCCCTGTGTGTTTATAAAAATAATGGCTGTTGCCAGTAAAATTATGCAAAGATAAGCTCTTAGTTCTGTAGATTTCAAAAAAGATTTTCGTTCTTTAAAAAACAGCATATAATATAGTCCGAAGTCGATACCGAACAAAATCATAAATATGGTAACTACATACTGAATATAAGGACTGTATTCTGCAAAACCGGAATTTAATATTGCAAATCCGCCTGTTCCGGCAGTTCCGAAGGCAATGGCAAGCGAATCAAACAAATTAAGTCCGCCCAAAAGCAGCAAACCAACCTGTATTAAAGTAAACAAGATATATATAATATATAAAATTTTTGCCGATTCTTTAATTTTAGGCATAAGCTTTCCTACCAACGGACCGGGGCTTTCGGCTCTTAAAAGATATAAATTTCCGCCGCCTGCCATAGGCAGAATTGCCATTAAAAATACCAAAACACCCATTCCGCCCAGCCAATGAGTAAAGCTGCGCCACATAATCATTGATTTTGAAAGGGCTTCTACATCGGTAAGAATTGATGCTCCTGTTGTTGAAAAACCCGAACAGGTTTCAAAAAAAGCGTCAATGTAATTTGGAATGCTGCCCGAAATTACAAACGGCAGAGCGCCGAATATACTTATAAAAATCCAGCAAAGAGCAACAGTTACAAAACCCTCCTTTGCATACATCACCTTGTTTTTTGTCTTTATTGCGGTTAAAGCAGAACCTATTAAAAGGCACAAGGCAATTACTGCAAAAAAAGCGGCACATTCACCGGTTTCAACATATATAAATGAGCAGATAAGAGGCAGAAGCATACATACGCCTTCTATTTTCAGTACCCAACCGAGAATATTTAATATCATTCTGTAATTCATTTTAGTTATCCTCTATTTTAAAATATCGCTTATATCTTTAAATCCTTCTTTTAAGGTTACAATAATAACTGTGTCGCCCGGGAGAATCATATCGCCGCCTCGGGGAATAATAATTTTTCTGTTGCGGTTAATACACGCAATAAGAATATTTTCTTTAAGAGAAAGTTTTTCGATTTTTACGTTCGAAATAGGAGAACCTTCTTTAATGCGAAACTCTAAAGCCTCGGCCTTTCCGTCTAATATAAAGTGCATAGTTTCGATATTGCTGCCTAAAGAGTTTTTCATTGCACGAACAAAACGAACTATATATTCGGCAGTAAGATTTTTAGGATAAATGGTTGTTCCGAGCTGTAAATCGCCTATAACGTGACCGTATTCTATTCGGTTTAATTTTGTAACAACCTTGCCATTAGTCTGACTTTTGGCATATAAAGAAAGCAAAACATTTTCTTCGTCAATATTTGTGAGCGATACAAAAGAATCAAAATGCTCGATTCCTTCTTCTGCAAGTACTTTATTATCTGTTCCGTCACCGCAAATAATGGTTGCTTTAGGAAGAAGCTGAAAAAGCTCGTCGCATCGTTCCTGCTTTTGCTCGATAATTTTAACGCCTATACCCGTTTGTAAAAGTCTGTTAGCAAGATAATATGTCATATCTCCACCGCCGACAATAAGTGTATCTTTTACGCGGTCGGTGCGCACACCAATCTTCTTAAAAAAGTTACCGGCTTCACCGATTGGAGCTATAATACTTATAAAATCGTGTGCGTGCATAACAAAATTACCGGAGGGAATAAAAGCCTCGTCGCCACGCTCAACGCCGCACACCAATATGTTACTGCCAAGTTTTGCATAAATATCCATAACCTTTAAATTATCTAAAGGAGAAGCTTCTGCCACTTCGAATTTTAAAATTTCGACCCGACCCTTTGCAAAGGTATCGATATTAATGGCAGACGGAAAGCGCAAGGCTCTGGCGATTTCGGTTGCAGCCGTAAGCTCAGGATTTACAATAAGTGCTAAACCCAGTTCGTCTTTAATAAGGCTTATGGCCTTAAAATATTCCGGCTTTCTTACTCTTGCGATGGTCTGGCAGTTCTGGCTTAATTTTTTAGCCAAAAGGCAAATCATAAGGTTTAACTCGTCGTGCCCTGCAACAGCAACTAAAACATCTGCTTTAGATATTTCTGCTTGGGTAAGAGTATCAATATCTGTACCGCTGCCCACAACGCCCATTATGTCGTGCTCATTTACCATTTCGTCTACGACCGAGGCGCGTGTATCAACAAGTGTAATGTTGTGATCTTCTTCGCGTGAAAGCTGCTCTAAGAGCTTCTGGCCAACTTTTCCGCATCCTACAATTATAATATTCATAGATAAACCTTCTTGTTAGTATAGTTTTAAAGGATATTATAGCAAATTAATAATATAAAGTCAAGATTTGCTGTAGCATGCAAATCGGATATTATTTTAAAAATGTTGTAAAATACACCGCATTTTAAATATTTTTTAGTAAATTAAATCATTTACTTTTTTGTATGATTGTGATAAAATAAACAATTGTGAGTTTTTGTTTACTTAATATTTTATAAAAAGGAAGCGAATATTTTATGAGTACGTTGTTATCAGTTTCTATTGCACTTTTGGCAGGCCTTTTAATGACCAGAGCCTTTAAGCCGTTTAAACTGCCGTCAGTTACGGCATATTTAATTGCCGGCGTGTTAATCGGTCCGTATTGTGTAGGCAGATTAGGCATTGACGGTCTGGGATTTAATACGGCAGAAGCGGTAAGCAAGCTGGCATTAATCTCAGAAGTTGCACTTGGATTTATTGCATTTTCGATAGGTAATGAATTCAGATTGTCAGACCTTAAAAAAACTGGCAAGCAGGCTTTGGTAATCGGTATTTTACAGGCAATTACAGCTACTGTGTTTGTAGATTTGGCACTTTTAGTCGTACATATTATAATGCCTGACAAATTAACTCTTCCGCAGCTTTTAACACTTGGTGCTATTGCAACCGCAACTGCCCCTGCTGCGACATTAATGGTTGTACGTCAGTATAAAGCAAAAGGACCTCTTACAAATTTACTTTTGCCGATTGTTGCACTTGATGATGCCGTAGGTCTTATCGTATTTGCAGTATGCTTTGGTGTAGCAAGAACCTTAGTTGAGGGTGGGGTAGACTTAGTATCTATCATATTGAATCCTTTGATTGAGATTGTTTGCTCGCTTGCTTTGGGTGCTGTAATGGGCTGGATTTTAACACAGCTTGAAAAAATGTTTAATTCTAACACAAACCGTTTGAATTTAGCAATTGGTTTCGTGTTTTTAACGGTAGCACTTTCGATGCTCGATTTTCATATCGGAGCAGTACACATCAGCTTTTCATCACTTTTGGTATGTATGATGCTGGGTACAATTTTCTGTAATATCTGTCCTTTATCACATGATCTTATGGAAAAAACAGATAAGTGGACATCGCCGCTTTTTGCATTGTTCTTTGTTATAAGCGGTGCAGAGCTTGAGCTTAGTGTGTTTGCCGATGTGGCAATTGTATTTATTGGTGTTGTATATATTATTTTCCGTTCGCTCGGAAAATATTTTGGAACATTTGCAAGTGCAAAAATGGTAAAATGCGAGCCAAATATATGCAAATACTTAGGTATCACACTTCTGCCGCAGGCCGGTGTTGCGCTTGGTATGTGCGCTACTGCAATGCAGTTGGGCGCGCAGGGTAACCTTATAAGAAACATTACCTTGTTTGCAGTTTTGATTTACGAATTAGTCGGCCCATTACTTACAAGACAGGCACTTATGTCAGCAGGAGATATTAAGCCTATGTCTGATGAAGTAAAAATGCGCCGTCAGACTAAGCTTGAGATGGCAAGTAAAAAAGATGAACAATAAAATTTTTAAAAATCCGAATGTGTTACATTCGGATTTTTATTTTTTAAAGGTTAAATTATCCGTTTTTGTTTTTATTCCTGTATTTTCATTGCAAAAAGTCGAAAAAAAGGGTATAATAATTATAGAATTTGCAAACAAGCATTTCAACTTATGATAAAATAATATAAATTTTTAAAAGGAATGAATTTTGTGTCAATAAAACGTGTTAAACAGCTTTTGGCTGATTTTGAAGGCGATGCAGCTATAATAACAGAGCCTAAAAACCGTTACTATTACAGCGGATTTACGGGCACGGAGGCAACCTTGCTTTTAACATCTGACGAAAGTTATATTTTTACCGATTCGAGGTATCATATTCAGGCAAAAGAGCAGGCAGAAGGATTTACGTTGGTTGATTCTGCAAAAAGTTCTGTTGCCGATTTTATAAATGAAAAAAAGCTCGCTTACGTAGGATTTGAAGAAGAAACTACCGGTGTCCGTGCGTATAATACTCTTACTAAAAAGCTTGAAAAATGCACGGTTGAGGGAATAAATCAGCTTATAAAAAATCAGCGAAAAATAAAAGATGAAAAAGAAATTGAATATATAAAAAAGGCGGCTGAAATTGCCGACAGTGCCTTTTTATATATCTTAAACGAGATTAAACCGGGCAAAGCAGAAAAAGAGCTTGCCTTAGAGCTTGAATTTTATATGCGCAGAAACGGCGCAGACGGACTATCGTTTGATACCATATTTGCGTCGGGTTTAAGAAGTGCAATGCCGCACGGCGTTGCAAGTGATAAAAAAATAGAAAAAGGCGACCTTGTTACAATAGATTTTGGCTGCACATACAAAGGTTATTGCAGCGATATGACCAGAACAGTTGCAGTCGGCAGCATATCTGATGAAAAACGAAAAATATACGAAATTGTGCTTAAGGCTCAGCTTGCAGCAAAAGATGCAATCCGATCCGGAGCATTGGCAAGTGAGGTTGACAGCATCGCAAGAGGAATAATTGCCGAAAATGGTTATGGCAAAAATTTTGGTCACGGCTTGGGTCACAGTCTGGGGCTTGATATACACGAGTTTCCGTCGCTTTCGCCAAAGTCACAAGAAACACTTGCAAGCGGAATGCTTATAACCGATGAACCCGGTATTTATGTTGAGGGATTGGGCGGAGTAAGAATAGAGGACTTATTGTTGGTGACAGGTGATGGATGCGAAAATCTGACATCATCACCTAAAGAGCTTATTATACTTTAATTTTGTTGACATTTAAGAGGTGACAATATGATTTCGAGAATAAAAAGCTGCGGACTTTTGGGCATCGACGGCTTTATGGTAGACGTAGAAACCGATATATCAAACGGAATGCCTGCTTTTGATGTTGTAGGCTTGCCCGATGCTGCTGTGCGCGAATCGCGTGAGAGAGTTCGTTCTGCTATGAAAAATTGCGGACTCAATTATCCGCAAAAACGTATTACGGTTAATCTTGCGCCTGCAAATATTAAAAAGGCAGGTCCGTTTTATGACTTGCCGATTTCGATAGGACTTTTGGTAAGCTCTGGACAGTTAGCTTTGGCAGGGATTGATGAATATCTGTTTTTGGGTGAGCTTTCGCTCACGGGTGAGTTAAGACCTGTAACCGGTGCTCTTCCGATGGTAATGTGCGCTAAAGAACACGGCATAAATAAGGTCATTTTGCCGCCTGCAAACGCATCAGAGGCTGCGGTTGTTGATGGGGTACAGATTTATCCTGCACGCTCATTGGGCGAAATTGTAGCACATTTTATGGGCAATCAGTTGCTTGAGCAATTTACTGTAGATATTGATAATCTGTTTAACTTAAATGAAGAATATTTTGTTGACTTTTCAGAAGTTAAAGGACAGGAGAGTGCAAAACGCGCATTAGAGGTTGCGGCTGCCGGCGGTCACAACTGTCTTTTGATTGGTTCGCCCGGCTCGGGTAAGACGATGCTGGCTCAAAGACTTCCGTCTATTTTGCCAAGACTTACATTTAGCGAGGCTCTCGAGGTAACAAAGCTTTACAGTATTGCAGGACTTTTAGATGAAGATACATCGCTTTTATCAACAAGACCGTTCAGAAGTCCTCATCACACAATTTCGGCTGTCGGCCTTTCGGGCGGTGGCAGTACACCCAGACCGGGAGAAATAAGTCTTGCTCATAACGGAGTATTATTTTTAGATGAACTTCCTGAGTTTTCAAAAGACGCACTCGAGGTAATGCGTCAGCCGCTTGAAGATGGAAAGGTTACTATTGCAAGAGTCAATGCTACTTTAACATATCCGTGCAACACGATGCTTGTTGCCGCAATGAACCCCTGCAAATGTGGCTTTCATGGTGATTCAACCCGTGAATGTACCTGCTCAGAGTCGCAAATAAGACAATATTTGGGTAAAATAAGCGGTCCGCTTTTAGACCGCATTGATTTACATGTCGAAGTTCCTGCGGTTAAGTATAATGAACTGTCTAAAAAATCGAACGCAGAAGGCTCAAAAGAAATACGCAGCCGTGTCGAAGCGGCACGTAAAATTCAGCAGGAACGTTTTTCGGACTATTCGGGTATATATTCAAACTCGCAGATGACTCCGGCGATGGTAGAAAGATTCTGCAGCTTAGGCGAGCAGGAAACCGCTATTTTAAAATCGGCATTTGATAATTTAGGATTAAGTGCCCGTGCGCATAACCGAATTTTAAAGGTGTCGCGCACTATAGCCGATTTGTCGGGTGAAGAAAATATTACGGTTGCACATCTTGCCGAGGCAATTCAGTATCGCAGCCTTGACAGAAAATACTGGTAAATTATTTTGTAATTACAAGCAGGTGATTAAATGGATTACAATTTAAAAAGCTTTGATATGGCGCTTTGTGTGCCACGCATTGCAAACATTCACTATTTTGAATTTACAAATCAATATCACACCAAGGGCGATTATCACGATTTTTGTGAGCTTTTATATGTAGATAACGGCGCGGTAAATATCCATGCTGAAAACTTTACGGGCGTTTTAAGTGATAATCAGCTTATTATCCACAGACCGAACGAGGTGCACTCGCTTGCTTGCGATACAGATATTGCACCCAATGTGATTATAATTGGTTTTGAGTGTAATTGTGATGCTTTAGTGCAGTTTTCGTATGCACCTGCAACCTTGTCATCTGAGCATAAAAATATGCTTGCTGAAATTATGAAAGAGGCAATGAATGTATATGCGCCGCCATATGATATGCCCAATACGTCTGATATGAAAAAACGTGCGGACTATCCTTTCGGTGCAGACCAGATGATAAAGCTAAGGCTTGAAACATTTTTAATAGCATTGGTGCGCAGTTGTTTAGAGCCGTTGTCAGCACAATCTGCAGGCATAGCGGCAGTAAACGGTATAGCCGCGGTGCATCAGTATGTGACAGAGCATTACAAAGAAAAGATTGTGCTTGATAATCTGTGCTTTTTATTCGGCACAAACAAAACAACTCTTTGCAGCAACTTTAAAGCAGAGTATGGCACAACGATATTAAATTACATAAACGATTTAAAAATTAAAGATGCAAAAACTCTGCTGCGGGAAAACAAACTGTCGATTACAGAAATATCAGAACGGCTCGGCTTTGGTTCAATTCACTACTTTTGCCGTTTGTTCAAGAAAAAAACGGGGCATTCTCCTAAAGAATATGTTAAAATGATTCGCTCAAGATTAAATTTATAAAGGAACTGGTTAAATGAAAAATTTTGAAGGACTGCTTTTGGTAACCGATTTAGACGGAACGCTTTTGAGACATGACAAGAGTATATCAAAAGAAAATTTAGAGGCTATTGAATATTTTAAGGCAAACGGAGGAAAGTTTACTTTTATTACGGGGCGTCTTCCTGTCGGCTCTAAGCGTATTTATAATATGGTCAGACCAAATGCTCCGATTGGCTGCATAAACGGCGGAGGCATTTTTGACTGGGAAAAAGAGCAGATGTTATGGCATATGGCATTATGTGACGAGGCTTTGTTTTTAGCGGAATATGTAGATAAAAATATGCCGACTATGGGAATTGAGCTTAATGCTTTTGATAAAATTTATTTTTGTAAAAAGAACAGAGCGGTTGAGCAACACAGAAAAAATGAAAATTTTGAAGATATAATATGTCACTATACTGAAGTAGACGAGCCTGTTTCAAAAATTCTGTTTGCAGATGAGTCTGAAGAGATTGATAAGTTAGTAGAGCTTTTGGCAAAATATGCCGAGTCAGAAATGTATGATTTTATTCGTTCTGACCCGAAGTATTACGAGGTTTTACCAAAAGGTTCAAGCAAGGGAAATTTAGTTGCTAAAATTGCTCAGATGGTTGATATTGATATAAAAAATACAATTGCGGTAGGCGACAACGACAACGATGTGTCGATGCTTAAAATTGCAGGCAGGGGCTATGCGGTTTCAAATGCGTCTGACAATGCTAAAGCTGCGGCAGATTTTATAACGGTAAGCAATGAAGAACACGCAATAGCAAAAGTAATTGAAGAATGTTTGGCTTAAACAATATTAATGTAAAAAGCGGTGCTTTAAGCACCGCTTTTTCATTATTTTACATCTGTATATTTTCAGGTAATTTTTCTTTAAACACAATACCCGATATTTTTTTGTAAACTATTGCAGTTATTATGGCATTTACTCCGCTTTTAATAAGGTTAAACGGAATAATTACAGTCGGAAGCATCGCAACAACAGCTTGGCGCGGCATTCCGCTGAATATCGGTGTAAAAATAATATTCCATACACACATTGTAGCTACCATTACGATAACTCCTGCCAAAAGTGCCAGCATAGCAGATTTTTTTGTGCGTTTTTTCTTATAGATAAATCCTGCAACTAAGGCAAAAGAGCCGGTAGAAAAAATATGCATCAAAATACCGATAAATCCGCTTTGCGCACTTACGGTCAGACCTTGAACCAAACTTACAACAACTGTTAAAAGCAGTCCGCCTAAAGGTCCGAATAAGAAGGTGCAGATAAAAATCGGAATATCTGCCGGGTCATACTCTAAAAATGGTGCGGCAGGCAAAAGCGGAAAGTGGATAAAATAAACCAAAATTACCGATACTGCCGCTAAAAGTCCCATTGTTGTCAGTTTTCTTGCTGTGTTGATGTTTTTCATAAACATACCTCCAAAATTTTAATGAGGCTTTGTAAAAAGGAAAAGCTCCCCTTGCTTTGCAAAGGGAGCATATATGCACAAAAAGTGCCTTGTTTCTTTATCCGGACTGTAACCGTCGGTTCAGGAATCGCACCTGCTCAACCTAAAAAGGCTCTCGGACTTGTAGCTTTCGCTCATTACCGCCGGTGAGGATTTTCACCCCGCCCTAAAACAAAACCATATTTATTTTAGCATGTGTAGCCAAAATAGTCAATAGAAAATATTAACTAAATAAGGTCTTTTACGGCAGTTAAAACATTTTCTACGCCGCTTAAAAAGTCACCGTCATTAATTACTTCAATGTCGCAGTATTTTAAATAAAGCGGATGCCTTTTTTCATACATGGGATATAATGTATCTGTTTTACCCTTTAGCATAGGCCGTTTTTCCATACGCAGATTTTTTGCGATGTCGTCTACACTGCGGTTTATATAAACAATCACGGCATTTTGCTTTAAATGCTGCATATTTTCTTCGCGCGTAACGACACCGCCGCCGGTGGATATTATAGTTCCTTTTTCGCTGCCAAATTTTTCGGCTATCTGTGTTTCGCGTTTTCTGAACCCCTCTTCACCTTCGGCCTCAAATATTTGAGGTATCGGCATTCCTGCTTTTTTTTCAATCTGAGAATCCATATCAATAAAAGGCATTTTAAGGCGATACGAAAGTGCTCGCCCGACCGTAGTCTTTCCGCAGCCGGTCATGCCTATTAATACTATATTTTTTTTGTTTCTCACGTTAAAACCAACCTTTGTTTCTATTTTGCTTTATAATTCCCCAAAACTGTCATTGTAAGACATTCACTCTTAACTTTTTCCAAAGCATCAGCGACTTTTGAATTTTTAAGATTACCGCTGAAATCGATAAAGAACAGATATTCAAAATTTTTATCTGCAAGCGGTCTTGATTCTATATGCAGAAGATTTAACTCTGCGGATGCAAACTGCGAAATTGCCCTTTTTAACGTGCCGCTTTCGTGCTTTAAGGTAAAGGCGATGCTTACGATATCGGCATCATCGGCTATTTCAAGATTTTTACCGATAACAGCAAAGCGAGTGTGATTGTGCTCTTTGCGGTTAATGCCCTTTGCCAGAATCTTTAATGAATATAAATTTGCTGCGTGCTCGCTTGCAACTGCCGCTTTTTTGCGGTCGCCATCTTCGCTTATAAGCTTTGCGGCGACGGCTGTATTAGATACCGGTATCTGTTTTATATTCGGTAAGGTGGCCAGAAAATCTCTGCTTTGTGCCAGCCCCTGAGCGTGAGAATATACCTCACATATGTCAGAAATATCAGAGTCTTTAGTTCCTAATAAGCAATGATTAATTTCAATAACTGTCTGACCAACGGTGTAAAGACCGCCGGATGCAAGCAAATCCAGCACATCGTCAATTGCCCCGGTTGATGTATTTTCAACGGGGACAACGCCATAGTCTGCATCGTTGTTTTTTAATGCTTCGAATACTGCGTCAAAGGATGCAGTCGGAATGGGGCGGCACTCAGAACCGAAATATTTTTTCATTGCCTCTTCGGCATAGCAACCGGGAACACCGCTGTATGCCACACGGGGATTTTTTAAAGGTTCTTTAGCCTCATAAACGGGTGCGCCGACTGTTTTTTGCTGAAGTCCGCGCGAAAGAGCCATTATACAATCAAAAAGCTCTTCGCTGGCTGCGCCGTATTCGGCATTTTTTAGCCAACTGCGACGTGTTTTTAATACTTCTTTCTCACGTTCTGCCACAAATACGGGCATATTATTTGCTCTTTTATAATCGCCGACTTCAAAAGAAACAGCCATTCTTTCTTCGAAAAGCCTTATAATTTCTTTATCAATACGGTTAATTTCTTCTCTTAATTCGTCGAGTTTTGTTTTATCTGCCATAGGTTTTAGCCTCCAAAACCAAATCTGCCATAACGATTGCAGCTGCCGCTTCGATAACGCATACGGCGCGGTGAGCAATGCATGGGTCGTGTCTGCCGTGAACGCTCATTTTGCAATCGGTCATTTCTTTTATATTAATGGTGTCTTGCTCCAACGAAATTGACGGAGTAGGCTTTATTGCTGTTTTAAATACAATCGGCATACCGTTTGTTATTCCGCCGTTTATGCCACCGTTATTATTTGTTTTAGTTAAAATTTTATCTGAAGCTATACAAAAACTGTCGTTTGCGATGCTGCCGCGCATTTTGCTTATATCAAAGCCTGCGCCAAATTCTATACCCTTAACGGCAGGGACAGAAAACATCATAGCTGCCATACGGCTTTCGACAGATTCGAAAAACGGAGAGCCAAGCCCGGCTTTTGCACCAATTATTGCACACTCAATTGTTCCGCCGACCGAATCGCCGTCAGCCTTGGCGGCAAGTATGGTTTCTTTCATTTTTTCGATTACATTTTCATTTATTACCGGTAACTCGTGTGAGTTGATTGCGTTTATAATATCTTCTTCTATACTGCACATATCAAACACATCATCGCAAATGTTGCCGATGCTTGAAAGATGTGCACAAATTTTAATGCCCTCTTTAGCCAGATACTGCTTTGCTATTGCACCTGCAAAAACCAAGGGTGCTGTAAGTCTGCCTGAAAAATGTCCGCCGCCGCGATAGTCGTTAAAACCATTGTAACGGATTTTGCCTGTATAGTCAGCATGCGCAGGACGCAAAAGGTCAGGCTCATAGTCTTTTGAACGTGTATTTGTATTTTCGATAATTGCGCAAAGAGGAGTTCCGGTTGCTTTTCCCTCAAAAAATCCGCTGACAATATTAGGTAAATCTGCCTCTTTTCTTGGGGTAGAAAGATTATTCTGACCCGGTGCACGACGGCGCATTTCCTTTTCTATTTCGTCTAAATCAAGCTCTAGGCCTGACGGAACACCATCAATTACGGCACCGATTGCTTTAGAGTGCGATTCGCCGAATATGGTAACGCGAAACAGTTTTCCGAATGAATCAGCCATATATTTTTCCTCCTAACGCAGAATAGTCATGCCAAAAGTTTCCGTAAGATTTTTTAACACAATCAGAGCCGTTTATTATAACCTCGCCTTTTGCAACAGTTGCCGCAACAGCGAGTGCCATTGCGATTCTGTGGTCGTTGTGAGCGTCGCAAACGCCGCCTGAAAGCTCGGTTTTACCGCGAATTATAAGCTCGTCTGAAAGCTCGGTTATATCTGCACCCAGTTTTTTTAGCTCTTTAGTGGTTGTTGCTAAGCGGTCGCTTTCTTTTATCCTTAGCCGAGCGGCGTTATAAATACGGGTTGTGCCGTTTGCCTGAGTTGCAAGAACAGCCAAAACAGGAACTAAGTCAGGAATCTGACTTACGTCAATATCCATTGCCGATAGCGGCTTGCCCATATTTTTTATAATGTTGATAATCTCTTTATCGCCCTGAACTGAAGATTTATTAAGTCCGTCTAAAGCTACATCAGAGCCAAGAGCATTTGCAACAAGATAAAATGCTGCCTGAGAATAATCACCCTCAACGGTGCAATCGTGGGCTTTGTAGCTTTGACCGCCCGGAACAAAAAACTCCTGATAATTTCTGTTTTCAACTTTAATGCCAAAGTCAGATAAAGCAGAAAGTGTCATATCGATATATCCTGCCGACTCTAAGGGCGTGGTAATTTTAATTGTGCTGTTGCCCGATATAAGCGGCAAGGCAAACAAAAGACCAGATATATACTGCGAGCTTACATTGCCTGCAAGTGAGTATTCGCCGCTTGTAAGCTTTCCACTAAAAAAGATTTCGTTTTCGTTTTTTTTGTATTTAATACCCTTTTCGTCACAGATTTTATAGTATGCATCAAGCGGACGCGAAAGCAGTCTGCCGCGACCGGTAAAACGAAAGCTGCCGCCAAAAGCGAGAGCTATAGGGATTAAAAAACGAAGTGTTGAGCCTGATTCTGAGCAATCAATAAGTATCGGCTCGTTTTTGATATTATATTCGTTCGAGGAACAAACGAAGCCGTTGTCGCATTCGGATATTGTGCTGCCAAGAGCACGCATTGCAGAAATTGTAGCAGAAATATCCTGAGATAAAGCTACGTTTTTTACTATGCTTTTATCTTTTGCAAGTGCAGCACAAATAAGCAGACGGTGCGCCGCACTTTTTGACGGCGGCACAGTTAGTCTGCCTGAAAGCTTTGTTGGAGTTATAGTTATTGTCTGTTCCATAGTTCCTCCGCCTGCGATGCAGAAAAAAGCGCAGACCATGCAAAGGCATATTACTGCAACTTTTTTCGTTTATCGCATGTAAATTCATACATATTGCTTAAATTACTATCTTAATTCTGCGCCCAATTTATCCTTTAACGCATCTAAAATATCCTGAACGGTTTTGCTTGTGTCCTCGTCAGTCAGGGTTTTTTCGTCAGACTGCAGAGTGAGCGAATATGCCATAGATTTTTTGCCCTCCGGTACCTGTTTACCCTGATATACGTCGAACAATACCAAGCCTGCAAATAAGTTCTTGGATTTTTTCTTAATAATTTCTTCAACATCTGCCGCCAAAACGTTTTCGTCAGCCAAAATTGCAAGGTCACGAACAACTGCAGGATATTTTGGTAACGGCTTATATTGCTTTTCGTCAGCAGCAGCTTCTAAAACAGCCTTAAAGCTGATTTGTGCGGCATATACTTCGCCTGCTATATCATAATTATCACAAACCTGCGGATGAATCTGACCTAAAACACCTGCCTGCTTATTGCCAATCATAAGGGCAGTTGCACGTCCCGGATGGAAGGTCGGATCATCTGTAAGAGGAACAAAACGGTATTTTAAAACGTTCATTCCGTCTAAGAGAGCCTCGGTGATTCCTTTTAAATCGTAGAAATCGCATCCGCCGAACATACCTAAAACAATTTCCTGCTGTTCGTCAGGTAAAAGCTCGCCGTCAACAGGCAGATAAATTTTTGCAAGCTCGAAAAGTCTTGCATCGCTTGCTTTAAAGTTTGCATTACGTGCCAAGGTTTCCATCATAGATGAAAGACCGGTTGTTCTCATAATTGAGTTTTCTTCACCCAATGGGTTTGAAATTTTAACAACGTTTCGCAGCTCGCTGTCTGCAGGAATGCACAGCTTGTCAAAAAGATTCGGATTTGTAAAGCTGTAGGTTATAATTTCGTACATTCCGCAAGCGGTAAGAATATTTTTAATCTTATCTTCTGCCATCTGTGAACGTGTTTTAACTGCGGCAACGGTTTCGCTGCGCATTAAGGTTGACGGAATCTTATCATAGCCGAAGATACGAACAACCTCTTCCGCTACATCGGCAAATCCTTCAACATCCGCACGGAATGACGGAGAAATCACATCGCCGCCGTCAAAGGTAAAGCCTAAAGCAGTAAGAGTTTTAACCATATCGTCACGGCTTACATCGCAACCTAAGAAATTGTTGATTTTATCGCTGTCAAACGGAATTCTGTTTTGCTTTTCTTCTGCGTTGTTGATGTCAATCCATCCGCCGACAACTTCGCCGCAGCCGAGCATTTCAACCAGTTCACATGCACGAAGAAGAGCAGGCTCGGTATTGTTCGGGTCAAGACCCTTTTCATATCTTGCAGAGCTTTCGGTACGAAGACCAAGCTTTTGAGCTGTTCTTCTTACGCTTGTGCCGAAGAAGTTAGCAGATTCGAAAAGAATGGTTTTTGTATCCTCTTTAACTTCAGAGTTTTCGCCGCCCATAACACCTGCAACTGCAACCGGTTTTTTAGCATCGCAGATAACAAGCATAGTGCTGTCGAGCCTTCTCTGTTCACCGTCTAAGGTAACCATTTCTTCGCCGTCTGCTGCACGTCGGACGTTGATTTGTGCACCCTCTAAAAAGCTTAAATCAAACGCGTGCATCGGCTGACCGTATTCTAAAAGAACATAGTTGGTAATATCAACAATGTTATTGATTGAACGAATGCCGCAGGCTTTTAAGCGGTCAACCATCCATTTGGGAGACGGTCCGATTTTAACGTTTTTAACAACCTTTGCGCTGTAACGTTTGCATATTTCGGTGTCTTTAACATCAATTTTAATGTAGTCGTTTATGTCGCCGTCTGCGCCCTTAACCTCAGGAGCTTTTACGCTGAACGGGCGGTTAAATGTAACTGCCGTTTCGCGTGCCAGACCGATTACACTTAAGCAATCAGGACGGTTTGAAGTAATTTCAAACTCAACAATGTTTTCGTCTAAGCCAAAAACCTCGCGGATATCTTTGCCTAAAGGCAGATTTTCGTCTAAAATAAGTATACCGTATTCAGCATCGGGAAAATCTTCTTTAGTCATTCCGATTTCTTCGTATGAGCACATCATTCCGTTTGACGGAAGACCGCGAAGCTTGCCCTTTTTAATTTTCATACCGCCGGGAAGGATTGCACCGTCTAAAGCAACGGGAACAATCTGACCGGGTTTTACGTTGTCTGCACCTGTGATAATCTGAATTGTTTCGCTGCCTGTATCAACCTGGCAAACCTTTAATTTATCAGCATCGGGATGCTGCTCAACTGACAGAATTTTTGCAGTTACAACGTTCTGTACCTCGTCACCGATGTTTTCAACACCCTCAACCTTTGAACCTGTCATAGTAAGAGCGTGGTTGTATTCTTCGGGAGTGATGCCCGAAATATCTGTATAATCATTAAGCCAACTCATTGGTATTTTCATTGTTTTCTACCTCCCTTAGAACTGCTTTAAGAATCTTAAGTCGTTATCATAGAACAATCTTAAGTCATCAATATTCATACGGCGCATAACC
>JAFYXI010000040.1 GCA_017546245.1 Clostridia bacterium
ATATCCTCTATGTACAGTTTGCTTGCGCCGGTTTTAATTGCTTTTTCTTCTAAGCCGTCAAGCTCTTTTCCCTGTCCGACATTAGCTGCAACTGCGATAACCTCGTAGTCATAGTTTTCCTTAAGCCACGGAATAATAATTGATGTATCCAGTCCGCCGGAATATGCCAGAATAACTTTTTCTTTTGCCATTTGCATTTCCTCCTAAAACGTGATAGAATATAGTTATAATTTTATTTTGCATAATATTTATCTAAGCTCATCTGAAAGCTTATGAATAAAAATTCAATGCGTACAAGATATATTATAATGTAATAATTGCAAAATTTCAATCCCTTTTTATAAAAAATATGCAAGAAAATATACAGAATAATTTATGAATATTTGTATAATTATACATTAATTGCTCAGAAAGGTACGAAAAGTATGATTATTTTGGGAATCGACCCCGGAATCGCCATCGTAGGATACGGTGTTTTAGAATATGTCGGCAACAAGTTTCATACCATAAGCTACGGCGCAATTACCACCGAGGCAGGAATGAAGCTGTCTGACCGCCTGCGTGATATAAGCGAAAGCATACATATTTTAATTGAAAGATTTAAACCCGATGCCTTTGCAATAGAAGAACTGTTTTTTAATACAAACGTTAAAACCGCTATTTCTGTTGCACACGGACGTGGAGTTTGCCTGCTTTCAGCATCTGTTCAGGGCGTACCGATTTATGACTATACACCTCTTCAGGTAAAGCAGGCAGTCTGCGGATACGGCAGAGCCGATAAAAAACAGGTGCAGAAAATGGTTACATCGCTTTTGAATTTAGAATCTACACCAAAGCCCGATGACGTTGCCGATGCTTTGGCTGTTGCAATATGTCATGCACATAATGCGAGGTATCAGCAGATGGTGCACGAAGAGAGTGTGTAAATCTTTGTTTAGAGATGTAACTTGCAATGCATAAAAGGCTTCCCCTCAAGGGGAAGGCATTTAGGTCGTGCTAACATAGCGCACTAAACCAAAATTTACATTACAACACATACAGGAGTGATTTAAATGATAGCAATGCTAACAGGAACAGTTGAATATGTAGACGAAAACTCAGCGGTAATAGACACCGGCGGTGTCGGCTACCGTGCGTATATGTCACCTGCAAATTTATCACGCATATCTGCAGGTCAGCAGGTAAAAATTCATACCTTTTTGCGAGTAGCAGAGGGCATAATGGACTTATACGGATTTTTAACACGAGAAGAGCTTTCTATGTTCAAGCTTATTATATCCGTATCGGGTGCAGGGCCAAAGGCAGGCCTCGCAGTGCTTTCAGTAATGACACCTGCACAGCTTGCGCTTTCTGTCGTGACGGATGATTATAAATCAATCACTAAGGCGCAGGGCGTTGGACCCAAGCTTGCACAAAAAATAGTTTTAGAGCTTAAAGATAAAGTTAAAAACAATGACTTAGTCGGCGGTGGGGTATCAGAAAGTATAGACTTTGCTGTACCGACAAGTAGTGGAAACGACGCTGTCGAGGCATTAATGGTGCTCGGATATTCTCAGGGCGAGGCTATGCGTGCCGTTGCATCGGCAGGCGAGGGATTATCAACCGAAGAGGCAATTAAAAAAGCTCTTTTATTCCTTGCAAAACAGTAATATTTGTTAAATACGTAAAGGCGGTGCTAAACAATGGCTATTGAAGAAAATTTTGTGTCTGAAGAAAGAATTGTTTCTTCTCGCACCTTGGGCGAAGATAACGAAATTGAATACAGTCTGCGCCCTAAAACCCTTTCTGAATATATCGGTCAGGAAAAAGTAAAAGAAAATATGAAAATTTTTATTGGCGCTGCAAAGGGCAGAGGTGAGCCTCTTGACCATGTTCTTTTGTACGGACCTCCGGGACTTGGTAAAACTACACTGGCAGGCATTATCGCAAACGAAATGGGTGTTAATATCCGCATAACCTCAGGTCCTGCAATTGAAAAAGCAGGCGATTTGGCTGCTCTTTTAACCAGTCTTTCGCCTAACGATATTTTGTTTATTGACGAAATTCACCGCTTAAGCCGCAGCGTTGAAGAGATTTTATATCCTGCAATGGAGGACTTTTCGTTGGATATTATTTTAGGAAAAGGTCCCGGTGCGCACTCGGTAAGACTTGATTTGCCAAAATTTACACTCATCGGCGCAACAACACGTACAGGTCTTTTAACAGCTCCTCTTCGTGACCGATTCGGCGTTATAAGCCGCTTAGAGCTTTATACCCCTGAAGAGCTTGATATGATAGTTTCGCGCTCGGCAAATATTTTAGGAACTAAAATTGACCCGGAAGGCTCTATGGAGGTTGCACGCCGTTCACGCGGAACACCGCGTATTGCAAACCGTCTTTTAAAGCGAGTGCGTGACTTTGCACAGGTTAAGGGTGATGGAGTGGTGACCCGTGAGCTTGCAGACTTGGCACTTTCGCATATGGAAATCGACCCGATAGGCCTTGATATGATCGACCGCAAAATGATGCTGTTTATAATCCAGAACTTCGGCGGCGGTCCGGTCGGCCTTGATACACTTGCAGCATCAATCGGCGAAGATCCGAACACAATAGAAGATGTTTACGAGCCATATCTTTTGCAGTTGGGATTTTTAAACCGTACCCCGAGAGGTCGAATGGCAACCGTTAAAGCATACGAACATTTCGGAATCAGTTTTTCGGGCGAACAAATAACGTTTTAACGGCATTTTCACGCATTTTCGGCAATATGCTCCAACTTGCTCCAATTTCCAGAAAATTACAAAAATTCTTGCCAAAATTATGAAAAAAGTGTTGACTTGTCAGGCGGTTTGTGTTAGAGTATACATAGTGCTTGGGCACAAAGTATTTTTTTAGGAGGCAAATATCTAATGCAGACTGGTAAAGTAAAATGGTTCAACGCAGAAAAGGGCTTTGGTTTCATCGAATCAAGCGAAGGTACCGACGTATTCGTACATTTTTCTGCAATCAACATGGAAGGCTACAAAACTTTAGACGAAGGAATGGAAGTTCAGTTCGAGGTTGTTGAGGGAGCAAAAGGCCCGCAGGCAGCTAATGTTGAAAGAGTATAAGAGTTAGCTGATTTAGGGTTATATATAACTTTAAAATTACGTTTTAACCAATACTTAAAAAGCCCTATCA
>JAFYXI010000041.1 GCA_017546245.1 Clostridia bacterium
GGAACTCACCGAGATTATAAAAGAAGTGATTTCCGAAACAGGTGCGCAGTCGATGCGCGACATCGGAAAGGTAATGGCAGCCGTTCGTCCTAAAACTAAAGGACGTGCTGACGGAAAACAAATTAATGCCATTGCCAAAGAATTATTATCTTAAAAGAACGTTCGGATTATTCCGACAAAAAGGTCTGACCATTTGGTCAGACCTTTTATTTTTATTTCTTTTTAATTATCTCTGCTTTTTTAATTTTAATCGGTGTTACAGGAGTCGAAAGCTCGCCTGTTGCATCTGCGGTTCTTTCAACCTTTAAAAATTCTTCAACTGTGCTCATACCCTTTGTTACTTTACCGAATGCTGCATATTCACCGTCTAAAAAGCTTGCAGCATCATAACAGATAAAGAACTGGCTTGTCGCAGAGTTAGGATGCTGAGTTCTTGCCATTGATACAGTACCCTCTTCATGCTTTAATTCATTTTGTGTAAAGCCATTACTTAAAAACTCACCATATACCGCTCCGTCAGAACCGCCTGTTCCGTTTCCGTCAGGATCTCCCCCCTGAGCTACAAACCCTTCTACTATTCTGTGGAAGGTAAGTCCGTCATAAAATTTATCCTTAACAAGCTTTATAAAGTTAGCGCAGGTTTGAGGTGCATATTCAGGATAAAGAGTTATTTCGAACGTCTTTCCGTTTTCCATAGTAAACTTAACGACAGGATTCCCCTCAGGAATTTCTGTATAAGTAACTAAGCTATCATCTATCGCCTTTTCATAGGCCTCTTGTTCTGCCTGCTGCTGGGCCATAATTGTTTCATGATACTCAATTATCTGCTCAACAAATTTCATTGTGCGGTTTACCAAAGCAACTGCCTCTGCTCTTGTTCCGCTGTTTGCTGCATTAAAGTTGCCGTTTTCATCACCTTTAACAATTTCCATACCTACTAAACTGCCTATCGCTGCACCGATTTCTGAGTTGTATGTTTCTTTTATAGAATCAATATCATTAGTTGTGCCCTCTGCCCTTGTGCCAAACACGTTTACAAAAGCGCTGTCAATTATATATGCCATTTCCCAACGCTTAATCGGCAAATCATAATTTTCTTTTGACATAACTGCCGGAGATATGCCGTCATAGCTTACCGACTTATCGGTTGAAAGATATGCCTGAATTGCAAAATTATAATATTTGTCTGCCCAATGCTCTGCTTTTTCCAAATCAGGAATATTGGTCTGGAATTTTTCAGCAAGCATTGCTGTTACCATTTTCATAAACTCGGCTCTTGATATATTATCATTCGGACGGAATCTGCCGTCACCGTCGCCGCTTATAATCTTATTAGTGTGCGCATTTAATATTTCTTCAGCCGCCCAATGACCCTCTATATCTGAAAATACCTGCGCAAAAGCAGCAATACTCGAAAACACAAGTAATAAGGTCAACAAAACAGAAATTAACTTTTTCATTATATTCATCCCTCTTTTATAAATATTTAATTTAAGTATAGCACATAAGTTTCAGTTTGAAAAGCACTTTATTATTACATTTGTGGGACAACGCTCACTTCCCCGCCCGAAAGCGCTAAAACCTTGCCGTCTTTTGTTTCAACCACAAGCTGTGCCTTTTCATCTATATCCTTAACTGTTGCATAATATTGCTCGTTATGTATTGGCATAACTACAACTTTTTTACCGATTAAACAGGATTTTTTTCTGTACTCTACTAAAAATTCTGCTTTTTCCAAATCATTATATAATATATCAAACTGATTTACCACCTCAGCCGCTATACGATTTCGGCTTACATCATCAGCCAAAGAAATAGCACCTGCCTTATCTTTTATATCATCAGGAAAGCCGCCTTTTGGCATACTCACATTTATGCCGATACCCAAAACCGCATTTAAAATTTTGCCGCTGTCGTTTTCAAAAACAGCCTCAGTTAAAATTCCGCAGACTTTTTTTCCTTTATAATATATATCGTTTACCCACTTTATCTCGGTATCTGCATTAAAAAGCAAATCAAGTGCGCGCGATACCGCAACCGCCGCCGCAACAGTAATAAGCACCGACTTTTCTGCTGAAATCTTTGGTTTTAAACCAATGCTCATATAAATTCCGCAGCCGTCAGGAGAAAAAAAGCTTCTTCCCATTCTGCCTCTGCCTGCCGTTTGACTTTCGGCCAAAAGCAATGCACCGTCTTCCTCTGATTTTAAAAGCTCTTTTGCTAACGTATTGGTAGATGTTACTTCATCAAAAACTATAATTTTTCTTTTGGTATTTCTTTTTAAAAGCTGCCTTATTTTGCTTTCTGAAAGCTTTTCGTAACCATTAAATTCTTTATCCATATAACACCTCTTAGGAATATTTTTAAGACAAGCCGCATATACATATATAAAACAGGAGGTAATTGCCATGCATACGGGATACAATCGCAGAAAACAACGTTTTTTAAGCAGAACTTACACTTTTCGCCATTTAAAACGTTCTTTTTATGCGATTATTTTTATTATTTGCTCGATTGTGTCAATTCTTCTTTTTTCATCTGCAACGCATAAGACAAGCTTATGGGCAAATACCAACGCGCTAACCCTTTGTCTGCGTTCGGTTTTTCCTATGCTGCCCGATAATTCTAAAATCGTTTTGCCAAATAAATACGATATTATAAATTCTGTTTTTCCCGTTATCACTTCAAACGATGCGATGGCAAAAAAATATGCCGCCAAGTGGGATATGAGCATAAGAGCCAAGCGCACGAATAAAAAGAACAGCGAAATCGAACAAAAAACAGAACAAATCAACAATATAAAGGTTCAGACCTTAAGTATGGCTGCAAAGGGGCTTACATTTAATAATGCAACAGAATATGCCGTTGATGCAAACACACTTTTAAACACACCTTTAAGCTTTGGTTCTAAAAAAAACGAGCCGCGTGTTTTAATCGTACATACACATACATCAGAGGCATATGCCGACAGTCCCGGCGGACGCAGTACTGACGACAGTCAAAATGTCGTCAGAATAGGTAAAGAAATAGCAGATTCGCTTAACCGCGCAGGAATTATAACCATTCACGACACAACTAAAAATGACCAGCCGGACTATAACGGTTCATATAAAAACGCATTGAGTGTTATACAAAAAAATCTGCTTGCACATCCGTCATTAGAAATAGTTTTGGATATCCACCGCGACTATACGGTGCGCGATTCAGGAACTCCGTCGGAATTACACCTAAAGCCAACCCAAACCGAAAACGGTAAAAATGCCGCACAAATTATGTTTGTTGTAGGGACTGATGCTATGGATTTACACCATCCCGACTGGCGGCACAATCTTAGCTTTGCCACAAAAATTCAAAACAGATTAGATGAAATACATCCGAATCTGTGCAGACCGATAAACGTTCGCACAGAACGTTTTAATCAGCATATGACAAAAGGCTCTATAATTATTGAGGTCGGTTCAAGTACTAACACGCTAAAAGAAGCAATACGCGCAGGCGGATATATTGCCGAAGCAATAGCAGATGTCATAAACAAAAGTGATAATTAAATTCACACTAACAATATTATATGCTAATTCAATTTTAAAATCATCATGGCTTCGTTCAGCATGCCATCTCACTCAAATGAACTAATTATATCACAAACGACCTTAGTATGCAATATTGCGTTCTTGCAAATCTTAAAATGCGGTGCCGGAATTTAGGCACCGCATTTTTTAATAAAGCTCATAGCTTTTTGTTCCGTCAGGACTTATTAATTCTCTGTAAATATTAGTATAATTTAATCCGTATTCATCTGCTAATGATTTTAAAACCGAAAGAACACTTGTCGGACATTTAAGCGCATACGAGCATCCGTTTTTAGAAACCGATTTTGGTGTCTGAACAACCCCGGCAGAATTAATTCCTGCTTTCGATGCCAGTCGTTTTAATCTTGATGCAGCGGTCGATGAAGAAAAAACAATAATGGCATATCCCATTTTATTACCCCCTCTCTTAAAGAGTTTTATGTCTTTTCTTTATTACCATTATATTCAATTTATATTTTTTCGCTATAATTCTGATAAAAAATAAATAAATAGGTTGAATTTTTGTTATAAAATGTGTAAAATAGAAGATATGAGTATAAACAGACATCAAAGAAAGGATTGAAATTATGATAACCAAAGAAAGAGTTTTAGAAATTTTAAAAGAGGCTGATGTTCTGCAGGAGGGTCATTTTCTTTTGACCTCAGGCCGTCATTCAGACAAATATTTACAGTGCGCAAAAATCTTTCAGTACACAAAATACAGCGAAGAGCTTTGTGCTGCATTGGCTGAAAAGTTTAAAGATAAGGGCGTTGAGCTTGTTATCGGACCTGCTATCGGTGCAATTCAGATGAGCTACGAGGTTTCCCGTCATTTAGGAGTTAAAAACATTTTCGCAGAACGCGAAAACGGTGAAATGACTCTTCGCCGCAACTTTACAATTGAACCGGGACAAAAAGTTTTGGTTGTTGAAGACGTTGTTACAACCGGCGGTTCTGTTCGCGAGGTTATCGACATCGTAAGAAAGCACGGCGGTGATGTTGTCGGCTTGGGCGTTGTTGTTGACCGCACAGGCGGCAAAATTGATTTTGGTGTTCCGCTTGAATCTGTAATTTCAATGGAAGTTATTTCTCACGAGCCGGACGATTGCCCGTTGTGCAAACAGGGGCTTCCGCTTGTTAAACCGGGAAGCCGTAATTTAAAGGTTTGATTTTTTAGGAGCATTTTTTATGACACACGACGGACACAGACAGCGTATGAAAAGCCGCTATATGAAAGAAGGGCTTGACAGCTTTGCTCCGCACGAGGTATTAGAGCTTTTGCTCTATTATGCCATTCCGCGTAGAGATATTAACGAGCTTGCCCATCGTTTAATAAATCACTTCGGTTCTGTCGCAAACGTTTTGGATGCCGATGTCGAGGATTTAAAACAGGTAGACGGAATCGGTGAAAACGCGGCTGTTTTGCTTAATCTTATACCAAGTTTAAGCCGTGTATATACTTCATCTAAATGGGACAGAAACACATCGCTATTATCCACAAAAGCTATTGGCGAATATGCCGTATCTATGTATGTCGGCAAGAAAAACGAAGAGTTTGGCATTATTTGCCTTGATTCTAACCGACGTATTCATTATAGCGGTATAATTATTAAAGGTACTGTAAATCAGACAGAAGCATATCCGCGAGTTGTAGTAAGCGAGGTTTTAAAACACAACGCTGTAAATGTTGTTTTAGTGCATAATCATCCGAGCGGCAGTCTTATCCCATCGCCAAGCGACCGCGAGGCTACCAAAAACATTGTAACAGCCCTGGAAGCTATCGATGTTCATGTAATCGACCACATAATTGTGGCAGGCGACCGCTTTAACTCAATGAGTAATCTTGATATGCTAAGATAAAAGGTGTTATTTTTTCTCTTTCGGTTTTGCTATAAGTGCAACTAAGTATCCGAAAAATACTGCGGCAGCGATTCCTGCCGAAGCGCCTGTAACACCGCCGGAGAAAATTCCCCAAAAGCCTTTTTCGGCAACTCCTTTAGCCGCTCCTTTAGCTAAGCAGTAGCCAAAACCTGTCAGCGGTACAGTTGCTCCGCATCCGGCAAAATCAACTAAAGGCTCGTAAACACCGATAACAGTTAAAACAACACCTGCCGTAACATAAATTACCAGTATGCGAGCAGGGGTAAGCTTGCATTTATCAATTAAAATCTGTGCGATTGCGCAAAGCGCACCGCCAACTAAAAAAACCCATAAATATTGCAACATAAAAAATCTCCTTTCGGAATTTTAAGGCTTAAATTTATTATTTCAAAGCCAAAAAAAATTATGCAAAGGATAAATATTAAATTGTTATAAAAGTCAGGAGTGAATAATAATGTCAGGACATTCCAAATGGTCCACCATTAAAAGAAAAAAAGAAAAAACAGATGCAGCAAGAGGTAAAATTTTTACCAAAATCGGTCGTGAAATTACCGTTATTGTTAAAGCAGGCGGTCCCGACCCCGATTCTAACGCAAAGCTGCGCGATGCTATTGCCAAAGCAAAGGCAAACAATATGCCTAACGACAACATTATGCGTTGTATTAAAAAGGCATCCGGCGCTAACGATTCAGACAACTATGAAGAAATAACATACGAAGGCTATGGTCCGAGCGGCGTTGCAGTCATCGTTGAAACTCTTACTGATAACAGAAACCGTACCGCAGGTGATATGCGCCATTACTTTGATAAATTCGGCGGCAACCTTGGTCAGTCGGGATGCGTAAGCTTTATGTTCGATGCTAAAGGTGTTATAATCATTGACAATGAAGAGGGCGATTTAGACGAAGATACCGTTATGATGGATGCTCTCGATTCAGGCGCAGAAGATTTTTCTGCTCAGGAAGGATGCTTTGAAATTCTTACCGTTCTAGACAGTTTAGGCACTGTTCGTGATGCTTTAGAAGAAAAGGGTTACACCTTCGCTTCTGCCGAAGTTGAAAAGCTTCCTCAGACAACAGTAGCACTTACTGATGAAAAAGATATTTTGTTTATGACAAAGCTTATCGATACATTAGAAGATAACGACGATGTACAGAATGTTTATCACAACTGGGAAGAATAATTTTCTTTAGTGTTGGATTTAGCGCAGAGCGTTTAAATGTAAAATTGTTAAATTATAAAATTAAATAACAAAGAGGCTGTCTTGATAATCATTTTTTATAAATATTTATGCACGAAATATTGTAGGGAACGCATTAATGCGTTCCGCGGAATGGATAAATCCATTCCCTACAACCAAGCATTGCATAATTATTCGCTATATACGATTATTGAGACAGCCCCTTTTTATTTTTACGCTCTTGGAATCAATAATTTTTGACCTGCAAAAATTTTGTTTGCATCATCTATTTTATTAGCCGATATTATTTTGGCAAATGTGGTTTTATATCGTTTTGCTATCTCCCACATTGTATCTCCCGGCTGAACAAAATAAATTATAAGGCCGGGCATTTGCTTTATTTTTTCATCTTCAGCATCTTCTGCTACATCGCATCCGCAAACTACCTCTGCATCATAAGGGCAAAGTACTCTTGTATAAAACTCTAAGCTATATCTTATTTCCACCTCATTTTGAGATGTCAAAGTGAATCCGGCAGATAAAACCGATACTTTAGCATCTGCTAAATGCTCATTTTTACAATTTTCAAGTGATATAACCTGTTCAAAAGGATATTCATTAACTAAAGCCGTAAGAGGCGTTTCACAGCCTTCAGATACATACAGTAAAAATACCGCCGCATTACCTTTTATGTATAGCTTCGAGTCAACTATATCCGTTTCAGTAATTACGGGTTTTATGTCTATATTATAGACGGCATCAGCAGGCGGCATTCCTTCGGGCACAGACATAATTTCTTTTAACGAAAGTGTCGATACGCCCTCATTAATCAATTCGTTAAGCCGTAATGTTTCTTTAGTTAAACGAGTTGATGCTTCAGGGCTGTAGCAATCCTCCAACACACTCATTTCTGCCATATGTGACAAGCCGACACAAGCAACCGTCTCCGCTTCAAGCGCCACTATTCTCTGCTCTCCGTTTAAATCTGCTTTAGCCATAAATGATACATCTTTAACATCATAGCTTACATTGCAAATACAGTCTTCTGTTGCACCGTCGATATCTAAAATTTCGGTAAAAGGAATTTCGTGCTCTATATTTACCAAAGAATATCCGTCAGACATAGCTGAATATAAGGTAGATACATTCAAAATTCCTCTTATCATAACCTTGTTATTCATAACCTTGCAGTCATTTTTTATAGCACGAATACTCATTTTTAATATTTCATCAATTTCAGGTTTAGACGGAGGCACTTCGATTGCCTCGGCAATAATAAGATTTTTTTCTGTATCTGCCACGCTGTTAAAAAGGCTTAACCTTTTCATTCTGTGTTCAAGCCCTGAATTTTCCGGAATATCTGTACAAAGGCTGAATGCTTTGTTAGCATAACCGCTAACCTTAATTGCTACTGCAATCTTCATATTTATTTTTCTTGAATTTATAACCGAAAGCTCAATATGCTCTGCTACCGCCTGCGCACTTACAAAGCTGTCTGCCAGAGGACAGTCAACACTGTCACGGAATTCAAATTTAGCTGACATATTTTTAATTTTTGCCGAAGTTTCGCTATCTGTTTCAGGTGCGTACAGAATTTTTATTAAAACCTCTCCGCTAACCGAAAGCTTGCCCTTTGACAGCTCTTTTTTCGTAATTTTAGCAACTGCCTCGGCAACTAGAATTTCTTTAATATCCGGCTTTACATCGGGTACTATTACATCTCCGTCAACCATTATTACAGAAGATGTGCTCGCAGTTAATTCATTTAAATTGACCTGTTCTTTTATCAAATCAATGGTCATAACACGTTTTCCTCCCTTTTAATACCGCACAAACGGCATAAATACATTTTCATTTAAGAATATGCTTTTAAAAACAATAAAAGAACAAAACGCCATCAACTTTTTAAAATTAATGCGTTTAAAACGAATTAAAGAGAGCAAACTATTTTTACTAACGAAAAATATCGGGGTGTTTTTGTTGATAACTGTTGGAATTTGTGAATCTGACTTTAAAATAACACAGCTTGCCAATCACTTTTTTGCACATCACGGATTTATTTGCAATAACACCATCTGCGATTCTGATGCCGATTTTATTTTTGATAGCTTAAAAAAAGGGACGCATTATGACATTTTAATTGAAAACAAAACCTTAAACACACCTGTCAAGGCCAATTATATACATCTTTTAAACTCTGACGATGTGACGCTTACACCTTGCACATCTAAATGCATTTTTATTACCTATGGACTAAACAGTTTCGCAACCGTAACCGCATCTTCAATTCATTATGATGATAATTGCCTTAAGTTTCAGTACTGTCTTCAGCGAAACATTGTAAATCTTAAAGGTGCTATTATAGAATGTCAGGAATTTCCCGTTTGCATTTATAATTCTTCATCCGTTATCCATAGCGCCCTTGCCTTTACAACACTTGCTTTAATAGCAGGATTTAATCCGCCTTTGTTAAAAGATATAAAAATTTAAGCCGCAGAAAAATTCTGCGGCTTTTACGATTATAAAGGGGAAAAGATTTGATTTATTTTAGACTGCATTTTTCATTTTAAGGCGTATGCTGTCTGAAATCATTGCGATAAATTCTCCGTTTGTTGGTTTGCCTTTATTATTGTCAATGGTATAACCAAAAAGCTCTGTTAATACCTCTTCGCTCCCTCTGCCCCACGCCACTTCAATTGCGTGCCTGATAGCACGTTCAACACGCGATGAGGTGGTTTGATAATTCTTGGCAACCGTTGGATAAAGCATTTTTGTAATTGAATTTATAAATTCGCTGTCGTGAATACAAAGACCTATTGCCTCGCGCAGATAGTTATAACCTTTAATATGTGCAGGTACACCTATATCGTGTATAACTCCTGTTATTACCGCCTGCAGATTATCTTCATTAATTCCGTTCGGGATTCGGCTTTTACTGTCAGACACCGAGTTTTTAACAACTCCTGATGATAAATTTGGACTACTGCTTTGAATGCCGTTTACGATTTTATATACCTGAACAATTTTCTTTGTTAAAACATCCATTTTTTCAAACGGCTTTACAATGTAATAATGCGCCCCTAACTGCATTGCTTTTGTGGTAATACTGTCGTTTCCGACCGCCGATAACATAATATAGGTAATGTTTTTGTCAGGTTTCTGGCTGTTTAGCTTTTCTAACAGTTCAAGTCCGTCGACATTCGGCATCACTATGTCAAGCAGTGCCACATCAGGCTTTAACGAGCATAGCATTTCATAACCTGTTTCTCCGTCGTGAGCTACACCTATTACCTCGAGTTCATCGGTTTTTGAAAAATAATCAGTAATGTATTCGCAAAGGGGTTTGCTGTCGTCTACCAAGACAATAGAAATTTTTTTATCCATTTTTTCCTCCTAGTTTTCCAATCATTTACCAAAATTGGATATTTTTTACAGTTGATGTTTACAGTATACCATTTATTTCCAGAAAATGCAAGTGCTTTTTACCAATTTTTGTAAATTTTTTATTTTTAAGCTTTTTTACATAAAATTATGATTGAAAAATTATAATAAGTATAATAAAATAATTTTAACAAAATTTAGGGAGGAATATAGTTTGAGAGGAATTTTTACTCCGGTTACAAACATAAGAAGAAAGGTTTTTACCGAGGTCGCGCGCTTTGCGTTTGAAGAAAAGCCTTTTGAAGAAATAGATAAGCTTCCTTATAAAATAGTGCCCGGCGAAATTGCTCATTATCGCGACAGCGTATTTAAAGAACGTGCAATCGTAGGAGAACGCATAAGACTTGCAATGGGACTTAATTTACGCCCTGTTGACAAGCCTGCTCCGCTAAACGAAGGCATAGAAGAAAGCGCAATACCGGAAACCTATTACGAGCATCCGCTTGTTAATGTAATTAAATTTGCCTGCGAGGCCTGCCCCGAAGATTCGTTCATGGTAACGAACAACTGCAGAGGGTGCTTAGCACATCCCTGCACAGCAGTATGTCCGACAAACGCTGTAGGAATGAAAGACGGCTTTGCGGTAATTGATAAGGAAAAATGTATAAGATGCGGAAAGTGTAAAACCGCCTGCCCGTATAACGCAATAGTTCGTTATCAGCGTCCGTGCGCTCAGGCATGCGGTGTTGATGCTATTGAATCTGATGAATTAGGTCGCGCAAAAATTAATTACGACAGATGTGTATCGTGCGGAATGTGTCTTGTAAACTGTCCGTTTGCGGCGATTGCCGATAAATCTCAGATTTTTCAGCTTATTCACGCACTAAAATCAGATACTAAGGTCATTGCCGAAATCGCTCCGGCTTTTGTAGGTCAGTTTGATTCAATAAAAGACCCCGATAAGATAAAGCCAATTTTAAAGAAACTCGGATTTTATGATGTATATGAAGTTGCAGTCGGCGCAGACATTGGTGCAGTTGAAGAAGCAGAGCACTTTTTAGAAAGCGTACCCGACAAACAGCCATTTATGGCTACATCGTGTTGTCCGTCCTGGGCAGTTATGGCAAAAAAGTTTTTCCCCGAAATTGCTCATTGCGTATCAGACGGTCTTACGCCTATGGTACTGACCGCAAGAATGATAAAAAAGGATTATCCTGATTCTAAGGTCGTTTTTATAGGACCATGTGCCGCAAAAAAACTTGAAGCAATGAGAAAAAGCGTGCGCAGCGATGTCGATTTTGTAATAACCTTTGAAGAACTTTTGGGTATGATGGTCGCAAAAGGAATTGCGCCCGATGAAGATGTGGCGCCGGAGCCTCTTTGTGATGCAACAGCAGGCGGCAGGGGCTACCCTGTAACCGGAGGAGTTGCAAAGGCTATTGTCGATGTAATTCATACCAAACATCCTGATATGGAGGTTCCGGTTGAAAAAGCTGATTCTTTATCTGACTGCCGAAAAATGCTGACCTTGGCTAAAGCCGGCAAGAAAAACGGGTATCTTTTAGAGGGAATGGCTTGCCCCGGGGGTTGTATAGGCGGTGCAGGAACAGTTTTAACTACTGCCAAAGCAACTGCGGTAATTAAAAACTATAAAGAACAATCCGAAAAGAAAACCGCAGCTCAAAGCGACTTTATAAATAAGTAACTATAAAAATAATAAATGAGTTGTTGCCTGTGGCAACAACTCATTTATTTATATCTCTGTGATTTACGACGGTAAAATAATTATTCTTTAACAAATACTTTCCTAACGCTTCGGCAATCGTTACCGAGCGATGCTTGCCGCCCGTACAGCCAATGCTTATAACAAGCTGCATTTTTCCCTCTTCAGCATATTGCGGAAGCAAAAATTTTATCATTTCTTCCAACCTGCTTAAAAAATTCTGTGCCGCATCTGATTTTAAAACATAACTGCTGACCTCTTCAGTTAATCCGGTTAACTCTTTTAATTCAGGTTCGTAAAACGGATTAGGCAAAAAACGCACATCAAACATTAAATCGCTGTCAAGCGGTATTCCGTTTTTAAATCCAAACGATATAATATTTACGCTTATATTTTCGTATTTACGGCGTTCTTCGAACAATCCTAAAATCTGTTCGCGAAGCTGACGCGTTAAAAGTCCCGAGGTATCTATAACATAATCAGCTTGCTCGCTTAACGAGCTTAACAAACGTCTTTCTTCTTTAATTCCGTCTTCCACTCTGCCGTTTCCTGCATGCGGATGCTTTCGTCGTGTTTCTTTGTAACGCTTTACAATATATTCATCACTCGACTCTAAAAAAAGAAGTTCGCATTTATGACCGCCTTTTTTTAAAGTAACAAGCTCATCAGACAAATCAGAAATACGTTCTCCGCTTCGGGCATCTATTACAAATGCAATTTTATCCATTGAAAGACTTGAGTTCTGACAAAGTGATACAAAATTTGAAATTAAGCTCGGAGGCATATTATCAATGCAATAATATCCAATATCCTCTAAAATATGAGCAACACTTGTTTTGCCGGCGCCCGACATTCCGGTTACTATTACAAATTGCATCTTCGTGCCCCCTTAAGCAATTATTTGCGAGTATTTTAACAAAGCAGCAGCGAAAAATCGGACAGAACGATGTCTGATATTAACGCAGCTGCTTTTTACTTAATCTAAACTAAAATCCTCAGCCGAAAACTTGCCGGTATCTATATCCTTTTTGCGCCTTACTTCACGCGCCATAAGATTATATTTAAATTTTTTGCACGAATGCTCTTTAGGCACAGCACCATACTTTGAACAAAGCATTTCTTCTGCATATGGAATTTTTTTTGCTCGGGTGCAAAAAAGGCACATAGGCTTGTGGTCAAATTTAAATTCCATTTTTAATCTCCACACATTACTCAACAGTTACCGATTTAGCAAGATTTCTAGGCTGGTCAACATCGTTTCCGTTTAAGTTTGCCACATAATAAGCAAATAACTGAAGAATAGTTGCCGCAAGCGATGATGTAAACATTTTGTTTGTTTTGGGCAGATAGAAAACATCATCTGAGCATTCTTCTATCTGTGTGTTTTCTTCTTCAACAATTGATAAAACAACTGCTCCGCGCGACTTTACCTCTTTAATGTTATTTAAGGTTTTTTCAAACAATTTTTCCTGCGTAGCTAAAGCAACAACAAGTGTTCCGTCTTCAATTAAAGATATAGGACCATGCTTTAACTCGCCTGCAGGATATGCTTCTGAATGAATATACGATATTTCTTTAAGTTTAAGAGCACCCTCTAAAGACAGTGCATAGTCTATGCCTCTGCCTATAAAGAACACATTTTTAGCTTTAAAGTATTTAGAAGCTAAATCTTTAATTTTATCTTTCTGTTCAAGAATTTTATTAATTAAAGACGGAAGCTTAAAGAGTTCTTCTCCATAATACTTTTCAAGCTCAGGCGAAAGCTTGCCCTCGGCTTTTGCAAGGCTTAATGCAAGCATATAAACTGCCGCAAGCTGAGTCGAATACGCCTTGGTTGTAGCCACAGAAATTTCAGGTCCTGCCAAAGTATAAAGCACACGGTCAGCCTCACGCGCAATTGTACTGCCTATAACATTTACTATGCTTAAGGTTTCAGCACCTCTACGCTTAGACTCACGCAATGCAGCGAGAGTATCTGCTGTTTCGCCCGACTGGCTTATTACCACAACCAACGTATTTTTTGTAAGCAGAGCATCACGATAGCGATACTCAGATGCAGTATCAACCTCTACCGGAATTTTAGCGATTTGCTCGATAATATATTTGCCTGCAACGCCAACATTATATGATGAACCACAGGCAACAATATTAATTTTGTCGGGTATCTTATCGATTTTCATCATTCCTTGCCCTACCATTTGAGAAACGGTATTTAAAATAGCCTGGGGTTCTTCCATGATTTCTTTAATCATAAAATGTTCATATCCGCCTTTTTCTGCTGCAGAAACATTCCAATTCACGTAAAACACCTCTTTATTAATATGTTCTAGTTCTGTATTGTAAAGCGCAACACCTTCACGCTTTATGAGTGCAATTTCATAATCTTCTATTATATATACATTACGCGTATAAGGCAAAACCGCCGGTATATCAGATGCAATAAAATTTTCGCCATCACCCAGTCCTATAATAAGCGGACTGTCTTTTTTTACCGCTGCAATTTCATCAGGTTTATCCTGCGAAATAATCTCCAGCGCATAAGAGCCTTTTAGCGTTTGCGTAAGCCTTGCAGTCATTTTTAAAAGGTCGCCTTTATAATAAAAATCTGCAAGGTGAGCTATTACCTCGGTATCGGTTTCAGATATAAAACGGTATCCTTTTTTAATTAAAAAATCTTTAAGCTCAATATAGTTTTCAATAATTCCGTTATGGACAACAGCAATTCTGCCCGAACCGCTTGTGTGCGGATGAGCGTTTATATCAGAAGGTTTTCCGTGAGTAGCCCATCTGGTATGCCCTATTGCCGTTGTTCCTTTAACTGCGTTTCCGCCTTCAATTTTTTCGGCTAAAACATTAAGCTTTCCTTTGGTTTTTACAACATTTATCTTTTTACCGCTATTAACTGCAATACCTGCAGAATCATATCCTCTGTACTCAAGTCTTTTAAGTGCACCTATAAGCACAGGTGCTGCCTGTTTTTTGCCGATATATCCTACTATTCCACACATTATAAATTCCTCCGTATATCATTTGTACATAATAATTTTAAATCATTATGTACTACGGAGTATTATTGCTGCAAAAAGCCAATAATAAAACTATTATATAATACAGTTTAACACATAATTATCAAAAAGAAAAGACTTTTTTAATATATTTAAGAATTTTATATTATTTTATTAAATAAATTTGTTATAAAAAAATTAAGCTATTTAATAATTTTTGTCGTTTTTGCTTATTGCATTCATAAAAAACTTGGTATATAATAGTAATTAAAATATAACCTTAAAGGTGTGTAGTGCGTGAAGAAAAAAGTATTGGTAGGTATGAGCGGCGGTGTCGATTCTTCAGCTGCGGCTGCTCTTTTGCAAAAACAGGGATACGAAGTTTTAGGCATTACTTTTTTACTCTCACCCACAGGGTCTGACGCAAATGCAAAAGATGCAGAAACAGTCTGCAGCGAGCTTGGCATAAAGCACGAGGTAATCGACTTTTCAGAAGCCTTTAAGCAGGATGTTATGGATTACTTTGCTGACGAATATAAAAATGGACGCACACCCAATCCTTGTGTGGTTTGCAATAAAAAAATCAAGTTTGGAAGATTTTTAGAGCTTGCCGAAAGCAAAGATGCCGATTTTATTGCAACAGGACATTATGCACGGATAATAAAAGATGATAAAAGCGATAAATATCATCTTTACACGTCAAGCGATAAATCGAAGGACCAAAGCTATTTTCTTTATAATATGACCCAAAAGCAGCTTGTGCACACACTTTTTCCGCTTGACAATATAACCAAAACCGAAACCCGAGCTTTAGCACAAGCACTTAATCTGTCGGTTGCACATCGCTCTGACAGCCAGGATATATGCTTTATACCTGATGGTGATTATATGCGTTTTTTAAAGGAATATGCAGGTTTTAAAGACCAAAAAGGTCTGTTCCGCTCTTTAAGCGGCGATATTTTAGGCGAACACAACGGCATTGCGCACTTTACCGTAGGTCAACGAAAAGGTCTTGGTGTAACATTCGGAAAGCCTATGTTCGTTACCGGTCTTGATGCAAAAACAAATACCGTTTATTTAGGCGAAAAAGGAACAGAGTTTTCGGAAGAATTTACTGCTGACAGTTTGCATCTTATTAATTCTGACGAACTTAAATCACCTGTTGATGCGCTTTGCAAAATACGTTATGCAGCACCTTTAGCACCATGTACAGTTACTCCTTTAGAAAACGGAAGAGTGCATATAAAAATGCACAATCCGGCAAGAGCCGTAACTCCCGGACAATCAGTCGTTTTTTATTCAGAAGAACGGGTAATCGGCGGTGCAGTAATCGAAAGTATATATTAATCCATTTGTTTTATCTCTATATATCTTAAGTATTCATCTTTAGAGAGCAAAACAACAGATTCATATTTATCGCACAGTTTTTGTGCCGTTTTAAATTTATCGCCGGATGCATTTTCATACATTATGACTATGTTGCTTAAGCTGCCGATTTCGTTTATTGCTTTTTTAACATGTAATTCTATGTTTTGAGTTTTATCGAGCAATATAACAAAATGACTTACATTTTCTTTTTTACAAAGCAGTTTTTCTGACAGCCAGTCAGACAAGCTTATAAATATATCGAAAAGCGCATAAATAAGAAGAAACAAGATAACGGAATCAGCTATAATCATACTAATCATGTAAATCACCTCATACACATTGTATGAGCCAAAAAAAATATATGTTACTATTTAAACTTTGGAGGTTTATTATGAACACAAAAGCAAGCAAAAGTATTAAATCACTAACCATCGCAGGTCTTTTAACGGCTCTCGCTATCGTTATTCCGCTGTTTATGCCAAAATTACCTGTACCTCAGCCGTTTTCGGTTACACCGGCATCTCACTTAGCAGTTATTTTGTCAATGTTCGTTAATCCGTTTACCGTTGTTTGTACAGTTATCGGCAGCACAATTGCATTTTTTGCAGTTTTAGGTCCGGTCGTTGCAATGAGAGCTTTTTCTCATATTTTATTTGCACTTGCAGGATGCTATATGCTTAAAAAACGTTATAATCTTATTCTTACAATTATCGTTACCGGTATTTTGCACTCATTAGGCGAAGTTTTGGTTGTTTATGTATTTTCGCTTTTCGGCATGTCCGATGCAACAATGTACTTTATGTGGGGCGTTACCGGCGGAATTACGCTGCTTCACCACTTATTTGACTTTGCAATTTCGATGATTGTATATAAGGCACTCGTTATGGTTCCGGGTCTTGTAGACTTATCACCGGTTAATTTAAAATCATTTAAGTAAATTATACATAATTAAAACATATAAAGACGAAAACCCACCAAAAAGGTGGGTTTTCTTTTTCGATATAATTGTGCCGCAACAAAAGAGCCTGCATGGTGTACCTTAATTTTATATGTAAAAAAATACAAACAAAAAAAGGTGCACCGAAAGCCGATGCACCGAAAAATGCACAGCTCATAATGTCGCCAAACATAATTCAGATACAACTACTATTGTATGTGAAATAGAGCATGCATTTTTACCAGAAAGTATAAAAAAACACATACATAGCAGTTTAAAAATATGGAATTATGTTTGGCATTTTTAATTATAGCATATGCAGAATAAAAAAGCAAGCGTAAATAAATTTGGGTTTAGCAAAGTGACCATAGGACATAATTACACTAAAAACACATCTTTGATATATAAATCCAAATTTATCTCCGTGTAATAGTAAACAGGTCGTGCTGTATAGCACGACCTGCTTTGGCGTTGTGTGATATATTAATTTGGTTGGCTGGCTTTAATTATTTTACTATTACAATTTCCTGAACCGCATCTTTATAAATCTTTATAAATACTCGGCTCTGGTCAAGCTCGTCATACTGAGCAATGTCGCCCGGTGTAACAACCTTGATTGCGTTATTGGTTTTTGCAGTATCAACCTCGTATACTTTTGCATCGCTTATAGAGTAGTTTTTAACCTTACCCTCTCCTACCTGAACGTTGATAGAGTTTGCAAACTTTTTAACAACTCTTCCGTATACGGTAAGCAGGTCTTCTGCAACCTGAGTTTCTGCCTCTGTACCTTTGTTAGCCACTTCGAACAGAACTCTGATGTTTTCAACCTCGTTTTTGCTGTTTAATTTAAACTGTACGATGTCACCGCGTTTTAATGCAGCATCTTCGCCGTTTACTAATATTCCGTCTTCTGCGGTTACATAAGATACTCTTTCACCGTTTACATAAGCGTAAACCTTCTGAACGTTTTCGTTATCGTCGTTGTTTACAGTTGTAATCTGGTCGATTACCGCAAGCGGTGCTTCAAGGTTTGCAACACCCTGAGAGTTGGTTACGATTATAACCTTCGCAGTCATATCCTCACCGATGTCGTAGATAGATACGTTATATTCTGTGCCATCTTCGAACAAGTCAATGTTTCCGATTGCAAAATCGGTTGTATGAGTCTTACCCTCGGGGATGTCAAATACAATTGTGTTTGCATCTATATTATATTCGCCAAGCTTTTTAGATGCCTCTTTATATTTAAGGCTTGCCTGAACGTTTTTAGTGAATACGTTTTTGTTGATTTCTCCGCTTTCTGTCTTATCAACTGCAGTATTAAGCTGCGAAATTTCTCCGTCTTTGTTAAGCTCGAAGGTAACAAGCTGAGCTGCAACATTGCCGTCACCATCTTTTAAGGCATTAAGAGCTTCTTCTGCAAGCTTGCCTGACTTTCCGTTAAGCTTGATTTTTTCAGTTGAAGTAAGAACCTTTGTTTCGCCTTCTTTAGTGAACAGCTTAACTTCCAATACTTTATCAAAGCCTGATTTCATACCTGCCGCAGTAAGATATGCGTAGTTAGAAGACAGAGTTGCCGTTGCGTCTACCGCTGCAATTTTTCCTTCAACGTCAAGGTAGAATGTTCCCTCGTCGTTTAAGTTAATTGTTTCGGTATAGTTTTTGGCAACCTTATATTCTTCACCGTTAATAAAGATTTTATCGCCGTCTTTTTCTGCCACCTTACCTGTAACGCTTTCGCTTGAAACTTCGATATTGATGATTTTGCCGTCTTTACTTTTTGCAACTGACAATACATCCCACTCTTCGAGGTCAGAAACTGAAAGGAGCTGACCGCCGCGAGAAATTACAAATTTAATTTCTTCGTTTTTCGGGTCTAACACCAAAGACGGTTTGCCGTATTTATCGGTTATACGGTTACTGCTTGTAACAACCTCTTCTACAACATAGTTTTCGGTAGAAGTTACAAACACGATGTCGTAAATATCGTCGTTGTTGTGGTCAAGGGCAACAATACGACCAGCCTCCGGCTTAATAAGTGCCGCATCGAAGTCAACAGCCTTGCCGTTATAAATCATTTTTGCATCAATTGCTATATCAATCTGCTGTGTGTCGCTGTCTTTATCTTTATCTAACCAGTAATCTAATGTGTGCATAGTTTCGGTGCTTGTAACAGATTCAATATCGTCAGTGCTGATTTTAACTGAGTGATTCTTACTCTTTTCTGCGCGTGCTAAAATCAGTTTTTCATCGCCGTTATCAAACTCTTTTACATAACCTACTACATTAAAGCCTAAAAGATTTCTTACATCGTTTAATGCTTTGTCAGATACCTCGTAAACTTTTTCGCCCAGACGAACTTCGTTGTCTTTAAGCGAGCTTGTTCCGTTAATGCTGCTTGTGCCTACCGCAGTAATCTGCGCGTATACCTTCTGGGTATCTAAGGTATCTTCAAGCAGAGTTTTGTCAACAACCTCGTATTTTACGTCGTTGCCGAAGCCTACCTGTTCCATAAGCTTAACGGTAAGGGCGTTAAAGGTCATCTGTGCTACCATACCTCTTACAACTGCTTCGTTAGCATTTGCAGTTGCATTTTTGTTAATGCCGTTCTGCGAACCTACTACCAGATAGCCTGACGGAAATCCGCCTTTTGCTTCTGCTGACGGCTCGTGACCGATTATTCTTACTAAAATTGTCATTGCCTCTGCGTAAGTGATTGAATCATCGGGACGGAAGTTCTGCTGGTCGTCACCGATAACAACACCCTGCTGAGTTGCTACGTTAATATATCCGTTTGCCCAGTGATTTTCTACCACATCAGGATATTTTGTTTTCTGTGTTGAGCTTTCTGCAACTGCACCAAGGCCCATAGCCTCGACTGCAACCTTTGCAAACTCTGAACGTTTAATCGGCGCCTCCGGTCTGAAGTTGCCGCTTTCTTCGTCACCGACCATAATTTCCAAAGCTCCGAGAGTTTCGATTGCTTCTTCATAAGCCGACCCTACTGCGTCACCCGGAAGTGCAGCAAAAGATGTTAAAGACATTCCGGCTGTCATAACTGCCGCTACGATGAACGAAGTAATTTTTCTCACTTTAGACATGAAAGATTCCTCCTTGAATTTTAACTTGTTTCATCTAACTGTTATGTCAGTTCCTCTGCTGTGCTCTCTTTACTGCCTACACATAGTTAAACGTTAAAGATGCGCTATAAGTTCCTGAAAAATTGCAAAATATACATGGTAATATTTTCTCTTCATTAAATAACATAAATAAAAAAATGCAATTTTTTTGTGTAAAAATACGCTATTGCAAAAAAAATTTAAAAATAATATAATTAAATTATCACAAAAAAGCGAGGGTGAATGAATATGTTAGAAAAAAGTTATGAGATAGCAAAAGAAATGTATGCTAAATTCGGCGTTGATACCGATGCGGCAATTAAAACACTTAAAAACGTACCCATATCTATCCATTGCTGGCAGGGCGATGACGTAAAGGGCTTTGACCAGGATGGCCCTTTAACGGGCGGAATACAGACAACCGGTAACTATCCGGGAAGTGCCCGTACCCCCGAGGAGCTTATGGCTGACTTAGACAAGGCTTTGTCTTTATGCCCCGGAGCTAAAAAGATAAATGTTCATGCCTGCTATGCAATTTTTGAGAATGGTGAATTTGCCGACAGAAACGAGCTTGAACCAAAGCATTTTAAAAAGTGGGTTGAGTTTGCCAAAGAACGCGGCATGGGTCTTGACTTTAACCCCACATTTTTCTCACATCCTAAGGTTAAAGATGGCTTGACTTTATCAAGTCCGGACGAAGCAACAAGAAAGTTCTGGATTGAGCACGGAAAAGCCTGCATAAGAATTTCGCAGTATTTTGCTGAAGAAACCGGCATACCATGCGTTATGAATATCTGGACCGGCGACGGCTATAAGGATGTTCCGGCTGACCGCATGGGTCCCCGTATAAGATATAAAGAATCAATCGAAGAAATTTTATCCGAGCCGTTTGACAAAAACAAGGTTAAGCCTTGCGTAGAATCAAAGGTTTTCGGCATTGGTGTCGAATCCTTTACATCGGGCAGTGCAGAGTTTACTTTAAGCTTTGCCGCAACCCACGAGGGATGCCTGCCGTTAATGGATAATGGACACTATCATCCGACCGAGGTTGTTTCTGATAAAATTCCTGCACTTTTGTGCTTCTTCCCCGAGATTGCGCTTCATGTAACACGCGGTGTCCGTTGGGATTCTGACCACGTTGTTTTATTTGATGATGAAACAAAAGAAATTGCAAAAGAGATTGTAAGAAACGATGCTTTAGACCGAGTATATATCGCTCTTGACTTTTTCGATGCAAGCATAAACCGCATTGCAGCCTGGGCAGTAGGAACCCGCAGTATGCAAAAAGCTCTGCTTTCTGCTTTATGTACCCCTAATGCAATGCTTAAAAAGCTGCAGGACGAAAACCGCCTTACCGAGCTGATGGTTATGCAGGAAGAAATGAAAACAATGCCGTTTGGCGCAGTATGGGCAAAATACTGCTCCCAGTGCGGTGTTAATGCTGACAGCAGCTGGTATGATGAAGTTAAAAAATACGAAGACGAAGTATTATTAAAGCGATAATTGTTAAAAAGGCTGTCGCTTCTGCGACAGCCTTTTTAACTAATTTTTGTCATTACTCTTTTCCCAAAGAATTTCTCCATTTTCAAACTCTATTCGTCTCGGCTCATTATATTCCGATAATTCAATATATTCCCCTATCTCTAAATCATCCTGATTTTGAACAATTTTCGAAACTTTTATACTACAAGCATAATACTCTAAATATCCCTCAGCATCACATTCTAATCCATTGTCAGTTTCATAAACGCCAATGTTACTATAGCTTTTAATAACAATACCATTTTCAAAAAATACCTTTATAGGAATTTTATTTTTACAAACATTCGATAATACTGACATCAAATTTGTATATTTCATTTTATACTCCTTCCTTATCGCATTCCTTTTGGATTTGCCGGAACAATATGGACACTACCTTTGCTATCGTAGTGAATAATACCTTTTGTGGTATTCACATAAGTACCTGTATTAATATCATAATATTGTCCTATAACTTTACCAAAGTCTACCCATTCTTTGTTTTCTGTAATAAATGTTCCTAAACCAGCATGTTCATCAAGCAAGTTTTGCGGATTTTCTTTCAGAATGCTACGTTTAACTCCATTTTTTAAACTTAAATTATAATTATTTGTACCTACTATATGCTTATCCTGCTTTCCTAGGTTAATTTTGACATCATTGGGATTTATCTTAATATTTTCATCAAGGCTATCTGCTACAAAGTTTCTTGTCTCATTGCTATTTCCAGCAACAACCTTACCTGCTTTATATGCACCTACAACCATTCCGGCAAGCTCTGCCGAGTTAAGCCAATGCTCCAGCGACAGCGGTTCGTCGGGATTAATTATCCTTGCAAAACAATTATACTTTCTTTGATTAATCAAATTATATGTACATTTTCACAAGCAATCGCAACTACTTCATCACCCGCGACATAAAAGCTACATTCACCCGAAACATATTTTTTATCCGCTTTTTCTTTATCATTCAGAATTAATATTAATTTCTCATCTTCAATCGCAAACGTCGCATTTTTATCTTCAAAATTAACCATTACTGTAGGAGTACCATAAATTGTTTCCATTTCATCGCAATTATAAGCCTTAGTATTTTTTATCTCTATTGGATATATAATCTCAATCTCTCCTATATATTTTTCAATCAAAAACACCATACAACCGGTTGATTCTTCATATGGTTTGCATTCATCATTCATAATGTTTGACTCAATATTAATCACTCGTGCAGAACGATTATAGATAGCTTTATAGTTTATTTTTTTATTTGTGCATTCAATTATTTTTATCATTTGCTTTCCTCCTATTCTTTAAAATCTGACGGCCAAATACCAACTATTTCATTTGTTTGTATATTAACAAAAACTCTCGTGCCAGTCGTCTCATTTATGTATTTAATACTTCCGGGTTGACCTTGAATACGTTTTCCTTTAACCGCATCAAATATATCATCGGGCATAATGTCTTTTCTACCCGATTTAAACATACTGTTATATGCATGTTCGTTTAATGTATAATAAACCCCATCTATTTCAAAACCATTTTTATATAGTTCATCATAAAGCGCGCGCCGTTTAGCACGCAAATCCAAATTCCCCTGAGCACTATAAATCGGCTCATAATAATTCTGTGTTTCTCCCTCATCTAATATGGATTTTTTGGGGACATTTTTGGTTGTTATACTATTTACGCCACTATTCTTACCAAATTCATATCCGCCTACAACCATTCCGGCAAGCTCTGCCGAGTTAAGCCAATGCTCCAGCGACAGCGGTTCGTCGGGATTAATTGCACCCTTTGCAGTATCAAGCAAGCCCATAGTAAGCCAGTTACCGACATTATATACCGAAGGATTTTCAAGCATTTTATAAGTTCGTTGCTGCATTCCCTGCCAAGCTCCGCTTACCATTCCCATAGTTACCCAATCAAGAAAGCTAAGCGGATTTTTTATTTTTTTCGCACGTTCAATTTGAGCATTATAGAAAGTCTTTAGCATTTCTATAATATCATATACCTTAAAAGTTGTCTATAATACGAATGTATCATTTATTAAAAAACAATAAATTTATATAAATCCTCATTGCACTTTAAGCATATGTTATGCTATAATAATTATATATTACAATTCGTGTTAGAAAGGGAGTGCAATTTTGTTCGATTTTTTAAACACAGCTTTATATCCCTTTATAAGAAGTATTCGGCTGACCGATATTATTGATATTATTTTAGTTGCGTTTATTGTTTATACCGTAATTAAATTTATCAGGCAGACCCGTGCCGCTCAGCTTTTAAAGGGTGTTGCGATTTTACTCGTGGTTATGTACTTATCTGATTGGTTTCAGCTTAATGTTATCAATTTTATTTTGCTTAACACTATGCAAATCGGTTTAACTGCACTTTTAATTATATTCCAGCCTGAATTGCGCCGTGCCCTAGAGCATATGGGAAGAAGCAAGTTCGGTAACATTCTTAATTTTGACGACAGCAGCTCTGATATTGATATGATTGACGAAATCTGTCTTGCGGTTAACAGTATGTCAAGATGCAAAACCGGTGCTTTATTGGTTTTCGAGCGTCACACCAAGCTTGATGATGTGCTTACCGGCGGAACATTTATCAATTCTGATATTTCATCAGAGCTTGTAGAAAACATTTTTGTTCCCAACACCCCCTTACACGATGGCGCTGTAGTAATACGCGACGGAAAAATATATAAGGCCGCTTGCGTTCTGCCGCTTTCAAATAACAAAAATCTTAGCAAGGAATTTGGAACAAGACATCGTGCAGCTTTGGGAATAAGCGAACAGTCGGACTGTGTTTCTCTTGTTGTTTCTGAAGAAACCGGCAGAATTTCGGTAATGACAAACGGCGATATGATTCGCAATTTATCTGTATCCTCACTCAGCCGTCTGCTTAACAAGCTGGTTTCTGAGCCTGAGCAGGACAAAACTAAAAACATTAAGTTTTGGAAAGCGAGGGACAGCAAATGAAAATGAATTTTCGTGATGATATGGCATTAAAAATTATATCCGTTTTAATAGCTATAGGCTTATGGTTTTATGTTGTTCAGGTGCAAAGCCCCGATATTGAAAGAACAGTTAAGGGTGTTCCCGTTGTTTTTTCTCAAAAGGATGCACTCGAAAAAAAGGGACTTAGTCTTTTAAACGACAAAGAAAACACCATAGATATTAAAATTAAAGGCAAGCGAAAATATGTTATGGACGCATCCGCCGAAAACATAACCGTTTTAGCAGACGTAAGCGGAATTGGCGAAACCGGCAGTCATACGCTTTATACAAACATAGTGCTTCCTTATGCCAATCTTGAAATTATAAATCAAAATCCATCTGCGCTTAATATAACGGTGGATAAACTCGTAACAGTAAAAAAAGATATAATCGTCCGCACCGTCGGAACACCAAAGGAAGGATTTGCCGCAGGCAATATAACGTCAACTCCTAAAACGGTTACACTAAAAGGACCTAAAACAATTTTAGACGGTGTTTCTTCTGTTGTCGCAGAGCTAGACATTAAAGACAAGAGTTCTGACATTGAAACAATTCTACCTATTAAAATTTATGGTTCAAATGAAAAAGAAATAAAATCGACATATATCTCAACCGATATTTCTGAAACGGAAGTACGCTGTGAAATTTTAAAAACAAAACTGGTTGATCTTCAGCCGATTATAGAAGGCGCAGGACTTTTGGAGCACAGCGAATACCGCCTTGATGCCGCAAGCTTAAAGCAGGTAAAAGTTGCAGGCTCAGAAGAACAAATTGACGCTTTGGTTCAGATAAGAACCAAAAGAATTTCGCCAAGCAAAATTAAAGAAAACGGCGAGGTTACTGTTGAACTTGAACTGCCACCCGGAATACGTTCATTAGAAGGCGAGAGTTTTACTCTCAGATTGGTGCGTCAGGGTAATTCTCAAATGCAGCATCCGCAGCAGCCTCCGCAAAATTAACCGGTTATTGCTTAATTATTATTATAAAAACGATGTTTTGTGTGTTTTGCACAAAACATCGTTTTTGTTTTTGTGTGATTTCATTAAATGCGTGAATTGAATAATTTTAAAAAAAGTGGTAATATATATACATACCACAACTAACACAACAAACAAACTTTTTTCATTTTCCCTCCTTTTTAATTAAAGGAAACAAAAAAGCGTCCGACTTGTAACACGGACGCTTTTTTGTGTGCAAAAATAAATATGCTCTCTTAGTTCTATAAATAAAAATCATGATTTGCAATAGTAGTATGATAAATTCTGTTTTTAACAATCCACGAGCTTGTCGCAATGCGCGGATTTAAAAAATAAAGACTACCCGAAACCTTGCTTTCGCCCCTTAATGCACGTTTTGCCGCAACTACACTATCCCCCAGCGGTGTCTGATAAATAGAGCCGTCTGACACAGGTGAAAACTGGGTTCCGTGAGTGCGGTCAAAAATAACACCATATATCGTGTTGGGGAACATTTTACTTTTAACTCTGTTTAATACAACGTTTCCCACCGCAATTTTACCCTCCATTGGCTCTCCCTGACTTTCTGCATGAATAATTTTAGAAAGCCAGTAAATTTCGTCATCGCTGTATCCTCTTTTTCCTATAAGATTTTGATTAACTACTACTCCGTCTTTATAAATTTCTACAGTATAGTTGCTGCTGTCCCAGCCGACATTACAGCCTAAATTTTCAGAAACAAATCTAACCGGCACATATGTCCTGTCATTAACCAGCTTTACGCTGTGACCTACCGGCACTTTTTTGCCGTTTACGTATGCATATTTTTTCCCTGCCGGCAGTTCAATATTTGCTCCGTCATTTTTTATTTGCGCACTATTTTTTTCTGCATTCCAGTTAACCTCTGCACCCAGTGCCTCACTCACAAACCGAATGGGAACAAATGTTAATCCGTCAAATAAAAACGGCTCTGTGTCCATTTTTAAATAGACATCATTAACCGTAAGGCATATCGGCGTATCAAAATTTACCTTTTCTTCTTTTGCTTCTCCGGAATACGCCGACATAGTTATCAGGCTTATCACACAACACAAAAAAGCCAAAATTTTTGTTCTCATGTTACGACCTCCCTACGTTTTACCAGTATAACACGAGATACATCGGGCATCAATGCAAAATTTCTGGAAAAGTTATGGAAATATTTTTAATTAACGCACAAAAACCGCTTTGTTATGCAGTTTATGTATATTGTTTTTTATATACAGTAATTTTTACCAAAAAAATAAGAAGCAAAAACTAAGTTTTTACTTCTTATTTTTTATCTTTTTGCGTTCTGAATCATTTTTACATATAAATTCAGTCTTTCATAATCATTGCGTCTAATACGCTACCCATAGTTTTAAACATATGACTTGATGATTTATGCATTTTTCTTCTTTGTTTATCACTTATCGGGTCGATAAACATTGTCACCGCTGAACCAACAACAGCACCTGCAATAATACCGCCAATAAAACTTAAGCTTTTCATTATAATTCCACCTCTTTTAAAAATATATTTTTATTATGTGGAATTTAAATCAATTTAAAACTGTCATTTATTAGAAATTTATTTTGTGGCGTTCGATTTTTCGGTGCAGGCTTTCATAGCTTCTAAAACAGCATTTCTGAATCCGTTTTTTTCAAGCTCTGCAACTGCGGCAATAGTCGTTCCTTTTGGCGAACATACCATATCTTTAAGCTCACCGGGATGCTTTCCTGTTTCTAAAACCATTTTAGCAGAACCCAGCACCGACTGTGCAGCAAGACGATATGCTTTGTCACGCGGAATACCGTCACGAACCGCTCCGTCTGCCATTGCTTCAATAAGCATATAAATATAAGCAGGACTGCTTCCGCTTACTGCGATAACAGAATTTAAAAGGCTTTCGCTCATAACCTCAACCTCGCCGATTGCCTCAAAAATTTGTTTTACAGCATTAAATTCTCCAACCGATGCAGGTGCACATTCGCTTGCCAAAACACTCATTCCTTCTAATACCATAGCAGGAGTATTCGGCATTACACGCACAACTTTAGCATCAAAGCCAAGCCATTCTTTTACTTCATTTATTGTAACACCTGCTGCAATCGATACAAACACTTTATCTGCCAGTTCATTTTTATCAGCAGTATTTGCCAGTTCTGAAAGTGCCAAAGGATAAATAAACGGTTTAACTGCAAGAACTATAATATCACCGTTTAATGCATTTTTGCTGTCTGTCTCAGCACTCATACCCATTTTATTAAATTTTTCTAAAGCTAAAGCATTAGGGTCGCTTATGTATATATCCTCAGCCTTATATAAATCTGCAGCTAAAACACCGCACGCAATTGCATACGCCATGTTGCCGCCGCCAATAAATCCCAGTTTCATTTTTTTCGCCTGCCTTACACGTTAATTTCGACTTTTACATCCATTTCGTCTTTGTATGCTTCAAGTATAGGAGCAACGCACTCATTTATAAATTCTTCGGTTTGCTGTGGTGCTCTGCCCACATAATCTTTTGGCTCTAAGAGCGTTGCAAGCTCTTTCTTATTTAAGTTAAATGCGCTGTCTTTTGCTATTCTTTCTAACAAATCGTTAGGCATACCCTCTGCTTTTACCATACGAGCCGCTTCCATAGAATGTTCACGGATTCTCTCGTGCAACTCCTGACGGTCACCGCCTTTTTTAACTGCCTGCATCATAATATTTTCGGTTGTCATAAAAGGAAGCTCGTCCATAATATGCTTGTTTATAACCTTAGGATATACAACCAAACCGTCTACAACGTTTAAATATATTGACAAAATTGCATCAACCGCCAAAAATGCCTCCGGCACACTTATACGTTTGTTTGCCGAATCGTCAAGCGTTCTTTCAAACCACTGTGTTGATGCAGTAATTGCAGGATTTAAGCTGTCAACAATAACATATCGGGCTAAAGCTCCGATTCGCTCGCTGCGCATAGGATTTCTCTTATATGCCATAGCTGATGAACCTATTTGTTTTTTCTCAAAAGGCTCTTCAATCTCTTTTAAATGCTGCAAAAGACGCATATCGTTGCTGAATTTATATGCACTTTGTGCAATAGCACTTAATATGCTTAAAATCTGGCTGTCAAGCTTTCTTGAATATGTCTGACCCGATACTGCAAATACGTCAGAAAAGCCCATTTTTTCTGCAATCATTTTATCCGCTTTGCGTACTTTTTCGTGGTCAGAATCAAACAGCTCTAAAAAGCTCGCCTGTGTTCCTGTTGTGCCTTTTGAGCCTAAAAGCTTTGCTTTTTTTATCTGATGCTCTAAGTCCTCTAAATCCATAACCAAATCCTGAAGCCACAAGGTTGCTCTTTTGCCAACCGTTGTAAGCTGAGCCGGCTGAAAATGAGTAAAGCCTAAAGTAGGCATATCTTTATACTTTAATGCAAAATCCGCAAGATGAGCTATAACACTAACCAGCTTTTTGCGTATTAACTTCATTGCCTGCGTCATAATTATAATATCGGTATTGTCACCGACATAGCATGAGGTTGCGCCTAAGTGAATTATACCCTTTGCCTTAGGGCACTGCACACCATATGCATAAACGTGCGACATAACATCATGACGCACCTCTTTTTCTCTTGCTACGGCAACATCGTAGTTAATATCATCCTGATGTGCTTTAAGCTCTGCTATTTGTTCGTCAGTAATATTAAGACCCAGCTCTTTTTCCGTTTCGGCAAGTGCTATCCACAGCTTGCGCCACGTTTTAAATTTTGTGTCTTCTGAAAAAAGTTCCTGCATTTCGCGACTTGCATAGCGTGATGTAAGCGGACTTTTGTATGTATTTGTTGACATATTTTATCTCCTTGTTAATCCATATTAAAATATTTGGGCATGGCAAATTGCCACACCCTTAATTTTTATTATTCATTACCTTCTGTTTTTTCCGCAGCATCTTCAGCACAAATTTCTTCTGCCAATTCTTCCGCTTTTTCTTCTGCTGCCTTTGCCGCCGCTTTTGCTGCTTTTTTCTCTTCTTTTGCAGCTCGTTTAGCTTCTTTAACATCAGGCTTAGGGTCACGTTCAATAGAAATTCCTTCAACAAAAATGTTAACACCTAAAACCGAAAGATTTGTCATTGTTTCGATGTTTTTCTTTACCGTTTCCTGCAGTTCCCATGCAACATCAGGAATTTTTATGCCGTATTCAACCACTACATGAACATCAACGCTAACCTCATTTTCGTTCATTTCTACACGTATGCCCTTGCTGTAGTTTTTCTTTACAAACTTTTCAACAATGCCATCTGTTATGGAGTTAGCAACTTCTACACCGTCAACCTCGCTGACCGCTAATCCTGCTACAACCGAAATAACATCTTCCGAAATTTTAACTTCGCCTAATTCTTCAAGCTCTTCTGTATTTATGTTTAATTCTTCTGCCATTTTAAGTCCTCCTTAATTTATATTACCATATTATATCATATATTATAAAATTGATGCACAAATAAAATTCTGTATGAGTCAATTATACCACTTTCAATCTCAAATTACAATCGTTTTTTTAAAAAACAATACCAAACAGCACAAAATGCCGCACATATTTAACCGTGCGGCATTTTTATTATTTACTTATTTCTACAATTTTAACTTTATCTGCACTATAATCGGTTGCAGATATTACAATATCTAAAATCTGAGCGGCATCAATTTCGTTTAAGCCATTGCTTTCCAAAGCTATGCTTACCAAATCTTCACTCATAAAAACAATGTTCTCGCCAAAATTTTTGGCACGTATCATATTTTCTATTGCGACCTCTTTTTCAGTATAGTCCGCCATTTTGTGAATCTGATCTTCTGCATTTTTTTTGGCATCTTTATCTGCGCCCTCGTTTTCTAAAAGCTGAGTGAGCATTTCCATTGCCTCGCTTCTTTTTACTTCTCTGTCGAGCTTTGCCTGCGCAAAATAATTATTTGTATTTTTAGCGGTTTGTTCTTTTTTCTCTGATTCATCACTTTTTTCTTCGCTGTCCGTTTTGTCAGCACTTACCATTTGTGCTTCGCCTATTTTTTTTGCCGCTTCATTATACATTACAGCTACATCCGGGTCAACTGCGTCATTTTGAAAAGTCCAGTTTAAGTATCCTGCAACCCCTATCATCAGCATGAGCGAAACAGCCGCGATCTGTTTCTTGTGCAAGATAAGCATTTTGTTCTTTTTAGGACTTTTCTCTCTTTCTCTTTTAAAGATTTTTTTAAAGTTAACCTTTTTAAAATTCATTTTTTATCCTCCTAAATTTTATTTACTAAGCACAATAACTCTGTGCGCCTTTACGTTAAGTACGGCCTTTGCCGCATTTGCAAGATTATTTTTAATCTCTGATTTATCTGCCCCTTTAGCAGTTATTAAAACCCCTGATATTTCGGGCAGTTTATTTTTTATTAAAACAGCCGATTGTCCGCCGCCCTGATTATTTTTTAAAACATATGTACCTTCACTTGTACTGCTTTCTCCTCTCGGATCAGAGGTTTTGTTTTCACTTTTTTCATCACGCGCATACACGCTCTGACCTCCGTCTGATAAGGTAATCATAACCGACACATCAGACGCGCCATTAACCGAGGACAAAATTTTTGCAAGCCTATGTTCTAAATCGGTTATGTACTCTGCGCCACTAATTAACTCTGCCTGATTTTTAGTTTCGCTTTCTTTTTTATTACTGCCGACCGGCATCCCCGAAAGCACCAAAAGCACTACCCCTATCAATAATATGACAAGCAGGCTTTTGTTATTCGTTATTTTTTCAAAATATTTTTTATATGTATCAGAAAGCTTCATTTATTTTTTCTCCTCTACAATATCCGGTGTTACACCTGCAGTTTTGGCTATTATGTTTTTTATTTCTTCATCTAAAGGATATACCACTATTTTTTCTATTCCGGTTATTTCTCCATTGTCGTTTGTGCTGACTAAAACTAATATTTCCGTTTTCTTTTTGCTCTTATTTAAAACTTCTTCTGACAGTCTTTGCGACAATCTTTTTTTAAATTCTTTGGTTACGTTATTACGATTTATATTTATTGATAAATCCTCATCGTCAATTACAGTTTCGGGCATTATAAATACATGATTTAGTTCACCGATTCCCGTAAGCGGTTTTATTATAATCAGCATAACAACAAGCCCTATTGTTACATTAATATATTTTTTATGATGTGTTTCAGGCAAAATATTTTCCAACAAAATTGCAAGCACACACGCTGTAACAATTCCTGATATGTATTGATGTAAAAAATCCATAGCAATCCTCCGTCATTTCATCATCACAGGTATATTGGTTACCGCGCAAAGCATCGCGACACTTATAATAAACATTACGCAAACCATAAGCAAAATTACAAAGGTCTGGGTTATATTGCCTGCTAAATCTGACAGTAAATTTACTATTCTTTTATCGGTTACCGGTTCTGATATTCCTGCAGCAAGCCTATACATAAGCGACAGAGTTAACAGCTTTATAAGCGGCATCGCACATATCGAAACAAGAGCTAACGCACCTGTTATGCCTACTGCATTTTTTACAATCAATGTACTTGCGCATACCGCCTCAATCGAATCAGACAATACTGCTCCTACTATCGGAATAAAATTACATATGGCATATTTAACAGTTTTGCCCGCAACACCTCCGGCAAACGCAAACGAAAATCCCTGAATTCCTAAAAGTCCGATAAACACCGTAAGCAAAATACCTGTTGACCATTTAAGAAGCTGCCGCGCAAAGTCTATTAATCGTGTTATATGAAATCTTCCGCTTATGTTATTTACTACCGAAAGAGCCGTAATTAAAAGAATCATCGGAAGAAACACACCTCTTGCAAGATTAGTTATCAGCTGCATACACAAAAACAGCGACGGACTTAGAGCTTGTCCCATCATTGTGCCGCCTGCCGCTACAACAGCAGATAACACAGGAATCAATCCCTGCATAAAAAGATTTAATCTGTCAATAGTGTCAATCGCTATATTTATTATTTGCGCAAGAATATTTACTGCAAAATTTGAAATTACAACAAAGCAAGCTAAAAAGCTTATGGTTTTAACCCCTTCTTTATTAAACGCTCCCTGAAGATTACACAATACACCTGTAAGAACGGCAACTATAACTATTTTTATTACAGACGATAGATTAGATTTAAACTCAGAAAAAAACAAATCAGCCAAACGTTCAAGCACTTCTTTTGGGTTTAACCACCACGTACCTTCCGAAACCTTCTGCGCTGTTTCTAAAAAGTCAAAATCACCTAAGTCAACACTATTTAGCTGTTCGGCTGTTGATTTTAAAAATTCCTGCTGAAGCTCCGCACTGTCTTGCGCAAGAACATTTGTGCACATACTTAAAACAAACAATAATACAAAAAAAGCTGATATTATTTTTTTCATATGTATTCCTCCGGCTCAATCAGATGTCAGGCAACAAATTTACCAAAAGATTCATAAGCTCTATTAAAATGGGCACGCTCAGCGCCACTATCATAATTTTGCCTGCCAGTTCTACTTTTGCAGCTATTGCATTTTGTCCTGCATCACGGCAAATTTCCGAGCCGAATTGCGACAAATAACTAATGCCTATCATTTTAAATATCGCCGCTATGTATTCTGTGTTTAAGTCAAGCCCCGTTGCTGTTATTGTAACAACATTTAATACATATTCAACCTGCGACAAAACCATTAAAAATAAAACCACCGCCGTAGCAATTGCGACAACTATCGCCAACTGCGGTTTATATTCTTTAAGAATTAAAGCAGATACCGCGCCAACAATTGCAACTCCCATAATTTTTAATATTTCCATTTTAATACCTCATTTAAAGGTTGAAAATTGTTTTAACTGTTTCAAATAAATAACTGATTTCGCCTATAATCATTAACAAAACTACTATAAGACCTGCCAGGGTTGTAAGCATTGCCTGCTCTTCTCTACCTGCACGTACTAAAACCTGATGAAGAACGCTGACCAAAATTCCTATTGCCGCTATTTTAAAAATTAAGTCTACACCCATTTTTATCCTCCGTTATATAAATATTATTACAATAAAAATTCCTGCTAATATTCCGCTGCTTTTTAAAAGCTTTGAGTTTTTAGAAAGCTCTGCTTCTGCAAATTTTATTTCATCCTCCAACTCATCCGAAGCAGCTTCTAAAAATTCAATTTCTGCATTTTGCGCCATTTTACCCAAGTTTGCCCCCACATTATTGATTATTTTTATCGTTTTCGGTGATAAATTAAGCTTTTTAGCATATTCATCCACCACTTCGAACCATATTTGCGAAAGCTCGCGGTTTGTTCCATCCGTTAACTTTTCCGATACTTTATCAAACAATTCTGCAACATCGCCACAATCCTCTTTTGATAGTTTTTTCATAAGCGATGCAATCGGCTCCGACTCAAATTCCATTTTTTTTGCCATATGTAAAAATGCTTGTTTTAATCCTCTTATATTTTCTATCGCTTTGTTACTTTCAGCAATTTTTTTCATAGCAAATGCACCACACGCAAAAATTACAAAAAATGCTCCAAGCACCGCTGTCATATATCATTCACCTCGCAGTTTTACTATTTCTTTAACTTCAGGTATCCCGTTCTTTTTGGTAAGTACAACTGCGCAATCAAACATTTTAAGCATTTCTCTTCTCTCCTCCGACAGATTTTTGGTATCGTATCCGTGCATACTGGTTATAATACGGCAACCTGCATTTAAAACACTTTTTACTGCAAAATAATCTTCTTTTCCGCCTATTTCATCTGTTATTATGACATCAGGCGAAAGTGAACGTATAGCCAGCAGCATTCCCATAGATTTCGGAAAACGGTCAAGCACATCGGTTCTTATACCTACATCAAACTGTGCCGTGCCGCCTTTTACCGCCGCAAGCTCTGAACGCTCGTCTATTATGGTAACTTTTTTATTCTGCGATATTAATCTTGCCATATCTCTTAGTATGGTTGTTTTACCACATTGAGGAGGCGAAATAATAATTATATTAGCCGGTTCATTATCTGAAGCTAACCTTGCCAGAATGCTCTCTGCACACCCCTTAAACTCTTTTGCAATCCGCAAGTTAAGCCCAGAAATATCGGTAACGTTAATAATTTTTCCCTCCGATAAAACGCATCTGCCGCTTATTCCGACACGATGTCCGCCCTTTATAGTCAAAAAGCCGTCACATATTTCTCTTTGATAAGCATAAACCGAATTTTCGCAAAATGCTGCTAAAAGCATTGCCATCTCTTCAGCCGATACCATATACGCACTTTCTCGGCTCGCTGTTGGCTTGCCGTTTTCTGCAATCATCATATCACCTGAATCGGTATGTATCATAAGAGGTTTTGCACACCTGAATCTGACCTCCTGAAGACCGTTAAAATCAACATCTGATAAAACTGTTCGAAAACATACAGGAAGCTGCATTAAAATTTCTCTTTTTATTTGGGGGATGTCCATTCTTTTCACCTCAATCTATCATTATGCAATAAAGGATGAATTTAGAACATAAATTAAGGTTACAATATAAATAACAAACAAGTTTTTAGTGGAGGATAAAAAATGAAAGAAAGAAGTACCTTTTCAGGAAAGCTCGGATTTGTTCTGGCCGCAGCAGGTTCTTCTGTAGGCTTAGGTAATATATGGAGGTTTCCGTATCTTGCCGCTAAATACGGCGGCGGATTATTTGTTTTAATATATATTATATTAGTTGTAACTATCGGCTCAACTCTTATGCAGACCGAGGTAGCTTTAGGCAGACGCAGTCAATGCGATGTTTATAACACTTACAAAACGCTGGATAAACGTTTTACAATTTTAGGTATTATGGGAATTATTATACCTGTATTTATAGCAACTAATTATTCAGTTGTGGGCGGTTGGGTTATTAAGTATCTGATAGAATTTGTATTAGGTAACAGCTCACAAACAGCATCACCGAATTACTTCAGCAATTATATATCGACCCCTGTTATGCCCATTGTATTTCATTCTGTGTTTATTCTGTTATCAATGCTTATTCTTTTATGCGGAGTAAAAAAAGGAATTGAACGCAGTAACAAAATTATGATGCCCGCACTTTTAATTCTGACAATTATAATTTCAATAAAAGGCATTACTCTGCCCGGTGGACTTGAGGGGGTTAAATTCTATCTAGTTCCCGATTTTTCACGCTTTTCTTTAGTGTCAGTTTTAATGGCAATAGGTCAGGTATTTTACTCGTTATCGCTTGCTATGGGCATTATGATAACCTATGGTTCGTATATGGGCAAAGATATAGATATTCAGCACAGTATAAAAATGACCGAGTTTTTTGATACATCTGTTGCCATTTTAGGCGGTTTGATGATTGTGCCTGCTGTTTTTTCAGCATCAGGAGGAAACAGCGACGCAATCAACGTCGGACCGGGATTATTATTTGAAACCTTGCCCGAAGTGTTTGAGCAATTTCCTTTAGGAAACTTGTTCGGTGCTCTGTTCTTTTTACTGGCACTGTTTGCCGCGTTAACCTCTATAATATCACTTATGGAGGTAATTATCGCCTGGCTAATTGATAGATTTAATATGAGCAGATTTAAGGCTACCTTCTTGGTTTCTCTAATACTGTTTTTAACCGGAATACCAAGCTCGTTGGGATTTGGTATTTGGAAAAACGTACTGATTTTTGATAAAAATATTTTTGACTTTATCGACTATACGGCAAACAGCATTTTAATGCCGTTAATCGCAATTGCGACTTGTATTTTTGTAGGATATTTTTTAGGAGTAAAAACTATTTTTGAAGAGGCTGAGCTTTCTGCCACATTTAAACACAAAAAGTACTATTCATTAATGGTTAAGGTTATTGTGCCGATTTGTATTGCAGCAATATGGATTAGCGCAGTTTTTAATATTCCTAAAGCATAAAAATAAAGCACATTCATTTTTGAATGTGCTTTATTTTTAATAGTTCAATCCTATTATATCATATACTTCATTTATTTGTTCTAAAAGCGATTCGCCATATAGCTCAGCCAGTCTTTTTGCCGCTGCACCTAGCTGACTTTTTCTGTTGTACATATTATGCGCATCCGAACCCAGAACACACGGGCAACCGGATTTTAAAAATCTTTTTGTCCGGCCTTTCTCTTCAACAACAGTTTCGGCGTTAATCTGAAGAACTGCACCCATATCAAAAAACGGCTTTAGTCTTTTCATATCCCAGGGCATTCGCACATACCGTTCAGGATGTGCCAAAATAACAGTCATTTGCCAGTCAGATATTACTCTCTCAACCTCGTTATATACCCATTCTCCCCAAGGTTCAAACGGCAATTCAAGCAAAATCAGATTACTGTCTTGTATACAAAGCAAATCTAAATTTTCACGTGCAGATATACCTCTTGTTAACGCGACCTCTGCTCCAAGCAATATTTTAGGAAGCTTTACCTTTTTTTGCAATGCTCTTTCGCATAAATTTAAAAACGCTTCTTCTCTTAGCTTAATAAAATCATCTATGGTTCTTTTTTTACCGTAATAATGCGGTGTTGCTGCAACAACCTCCACACCCTGACTGACCGAATCAGAAAGCATTTCAATTGATACATCACTATCTGCTGCACCATCATCTATTCCCGGCAAAAAGTGACAATGAATATCTATTAAATTCAAGGAAATACCCTCCCTTAAAAAAGGCATTACTTCTTTTTGCTGAGTTTAAATCCTTTAAAGCTTTTCTTTTTTTCTTCTGTTTTTTTAGGCTTTGGCTTTCTGTCACCGTATCCCGGACCGTTTACATACTCATTATTTGCATAACTGCTATAATCATAAGAGTATTTTTTGCGATAAGAATATGAATATGAATACTGTTTATCTTCAGATTCATTCATTAAAAAGCCCAGTATTTTAGCTTCAGCAAATTCAAGCGACGAAATGGTTTTTTTCATTAAATCGCGAGGTGTTTCGTTCTGTTTTAAAACAATCAAAACACCGCTTGCGTGCTTTGCCATAACCAAGGCATCCGCAACCAGATTCACCGGTGGACTGTCTAAGAATATGTAGTCATAAACCTCACTAAGCTCGTTAAGTGCCTGCTCCATTCTCGGTGTTGCCAAAAGCTCTGCCGGATTAGGCGGAATATGCCCTGCCGAAATATAGTCTATACCTTGCTTTTCGCTGTATCTTATAACATCGCTTATATCTACAAAGCCTGCAAGCAGATCTGCTAAACCCTCTTCGTTTCTTTCCTCCATATACTGGTTAACCTTAGGACGACGAAGGTCGGCATCAATTAAAAGCACCTTAGCATTCATTTGTGCAAAGGTAACAGCAAGATTAATAGAGCTTGTTGTTTTTCCTTCACCGGCAACAGAGCTTGTTACTACAATTATTTTACAGCCCTTTTTGCCCGCCAGAGTAAACATTATGTTAGTACGTGCAATTTTATATGCTTCGATTGCTCTGAATGAAACGTTTTCGCCTGTAATCAGTTTTGATGATATAGGTTTTTGAGCCTGTTTATTCTGAAAGCTTTTCACTATTGCCTCTCCAATCTAAAAAGTATTTTATAATTCAATATTCGGTATATTTCCTAAAATAGGATATTTGTATTCTTTTGTCAAATCATCTTCATTTTTAATGCGGTTATCAAGCAATTCCAAAAGCAAAATAATTCCCATTGCTACAGCAGCACCAAATATAGCTCCCACAACCGTGTTAAGCGGTATTTGAGGACTCGACGGTTTTTCCGGCAGATTGCCAAAATCAATAATCTCAACAGAACCACTTTTTATAATTCTGTCGATTTCTGAAGATGCGTTCATCAAAATTGTATTTACAATAATCTGTGCTTCACTCGGGTCGTGTGCAACAGCTTTTATTTCCATAATTTCGGTTTCGTTTTTAGGCACCATCGACACCATCCGCGATATTTGATCGCCTTCGTAACCCAAACCGCTTTTTTCTGCAACAACCGACATAAAGGTTTTACTCTGTAAAAGCTCAACATAGGTAAATACAAGCATCTGCGAAGTTGCCATATCTGCCATATTGACATTTTCAGACATTTTATCACGTATGTTATTTACGTAAAGCGAACCCGAAGATGTATATGTAGGAATTGTCAGATATTTGCTGTAAGAAAAAAACACCGATGCCCCTAAAATAAAAGCTATAAGAATAATCCACCATCTTTTCAGCATCATTCTTACTATGTCAATTAACGTTAAATTTCTGCTCAAAGAAAATCCTCCTCTTAATAAGACAGCCTAATGCCTTTTTATCATTATAAAAAATATATTTTTTATTTTATTATAACACTTGTATATAACTAATTCAAGTAAAAATTGTTTTTTCGTTTCTTTTTTTTAATTTGTTTATATAAATTTGTTTAATTTTAACACATTAACAAAACTTTTAAATTTTTTTGCAAAAAAGGCTTGACATCTTTTCAGTTTGATGCTATAATAACAAAGTCGTCAAAATTGAATACGGAAGGGTTCCCGAGTGGCCAAAGGGGGCAGACTGTAAATCTGTTGTCTTCGACTTCGATGGTTCGAATCCATCTCCTTCCACCAAAAAGCACTTGCATCTGCAAGTGCTTTTTATATGCAAAATTTAAAAGCGCTGTCTCAATAATCATATATAGCGAATAATTATGCAATGTTTAGTTGCAGGGAATGGATTTATCCATTCCGTGGAACGCATTAATGCGTTCCCTACAATATTTCGTGCATAAATATTTATAAAAAATGATTATTGAGACAGCACCTTTTTGTATCATATCATTATTTGCTTAAAACCGATTTTCCTTCCCACTCTCTTGCCGCCGGCACGTTCATAATCTCCGCAACAGTAGGGGCAATATCTAAAATACTAACACCCGAAAGCTCTTTTCCTGCCTCGAAATCAGGGCCGTAAAATATCATCGGTATAGTCATATCCTCCGGCATATCAGTTCCGTGAGCTCTGTCGTGACCGCCGTGGTCAGCAGTAACAATAACCGTATATTCACCTTTTGTTGCTTCTATTACTTTTTTTACATTGTTTATAGCAAGATTTATTACATCTAAATATGCTTCGCTCATCCAGCCGTTTTCATGCCCACCCTTTTCATCTGTTTCAACCATATATAAAAACACAAAATCAGGCTTAGCCAATTTTATGTAGTCGAGTGCTTTGTCAGTAAGCATTGCATCTACATGGTCAAATGAATAAGCATTTATATATTCTGCCGCTTTTAACGATTCAGGTCGTGATACATCACGAATAGGTTCCCATCCGTAATACATAGCCGAAGTTTTGCCTGCATTTTTTATTTGTTCAAACAACCCGTTAACAGGTCTGACAGGCGGCATATATATATTGGTAGAAATACCGTGTCTTTCCGGAGGCACACTATGAAAAAGTGACATATGGCAAGGAAGTGTTACAGACGGAAACACAGTTTTTGCATCTAATGTGTAAGATGCCATTTTTTTAAGTTCATCAACATAAGGATTTTTACATTTAAGCAATCCGTCAGGTCTCATTCCGTCAATAGAAATTAATATAACTTTTTTATCCATTTTACCATCTCCGTTATTGTTTAAACTTTAAATATTATACCGAATCATTCATTATTATACAAGAAGCTGTGAAAAATGTAAATACATTTTTCACAGCTTCTATAAAAACTTTTTTCATTTATTGCTATATACTATGCAAGCAACACAACTGCAAGCATATCGCCGGATTCCATAAATACAACGGCTTGCGAGCAGTTATCTCCGACAGTCTTATAAGAAAGAATATCGCTTACACTACCCACTTTAACTTCGCCTTTTGTTGTATCATAAATATAAACACCGATTGAGCTTATAACAGGAAATACCTCCGGCTTGCTTAAAACGGTTGCATCGGTAGGCTTTGATGTTGACAACGTAAAGAACGAGCCATCGGTCTGATAAACCCAACCGCTAATGGTTCTTCTGCCGCTGCTGTAATAGCCTTCAAGCGACGGATTATCTGAAGAAAATACCTTGAGGTTTTCTGCCCCTCGGCATATAAGCTGAGAGTCTACAATCACGTTATCGCCATCTAACGCTATCTGAATCAGGTCACCGCACTTTAACGAATAGGTTTTTGTTGTGTCTGAATCATTAAATGCAGGCACCTGTGTTACCAACGTGTCGTCTTCTGCAATATAAGATACCTCTTCCCCGTTTACATATCCTGTAATGCGTTTAGTTGCATTTTTGTCGGAATCAAGTGCAGTGGTAATTTCTTTAACCATCATAACAGGTGATGAATCCTTAATGGCACTGCCTTTTGTGCTTGCTGCTTCAAATACTAAAATATCCGCAACAATTGCATCTTCATTTAATGCATAAGCATCAATCTTGTAACGAACAAAGTGTCTGCAGGCATTGTTTACATCAGAGCTTTTATATTTATTAACATCACCGTTATCAGGAATCATAAATACTGTTGTATCGCCCGTCGCGCCGACCTTACCTTCGAACAGACTGATACTGCTGTCCCATGTAAGACCGTTTGCGTGGTCTGTGGCAGCATCATATTCATAGGTTTTTGTGAATCCTGCTGCAGATGTTTCGATTTTGCTGACCTTGCCATCGCTGTCTAACGCAAAACGAATCACTTCTTTTGCCAGAGCTTTAAGCGCAGTTTCAAGCTTGTCGGTATCTTTTTCTTTATAAGTTGTATTATCTATCTTTACATTGCCTGCACACTCATAAACGCTTAAAGATTTATCGCTGTCCTGCTCTAAAACCCGTATTTTAATTACGTTTTTAATTCCCTCTTCCGGAGGATTTACTCCTTCAAGATATGCCCACTTTGACTTTGTTATTTTGTCATCACGAACAACGCCTATTCTGCCGTTTGAATCAAGATAGCAAATTAACTTATCGCCAAGTTCCCACTTTGCGCCGTAGTTCTGTAATTCAGCACAAACCTCGTATAGCTTTCCGTTAAGGGTAACATAAGTTTTGCCCTCTTCGGTGTAATATTCATCAACAACACCAATAATCTCGTCTACAACCTCTGTGATTTCGGCATAGCTGCCGTCGCGGCTGATAATACAGCTTAAAAGACTGTCATATTCAAGATTATCAAGTTCAATTTCATTTCCCTTGCGGCTTATAATGGTAATATCTGCATTTTTGCCTGCTTTACCAATATCGATAGGCGATTTTGCATCATACTCATCGTGAATAACCTGATTGATGTAATCAATCTGTTTTGCATATACAATACGGTATTCAGTTGATTTAACAACATCATAATTGCCGTCTGCATCGTTATCAATAAGTACAACCTTGCCGTTTTTGATATGTATATCATTCTTGGTTATCGGCTTTGCAGGTCGGTTATTGTAAATAACATCGGTTTTAGCGGTAAGGTCAGCCTCTTCTTCTTTGCCGTTTTCGTCCTGATAATAAAGAGTCATTCCGCTAAAGTCTAAAATGTCTTTACTTTCAACCTCTAAAACATCATTTTTATCAGATATTTCTGCATAAACAATGGTTTTGGCATTATAATCGTCGCTGTAATAATAATCAACAAGATAGCCGAGCATATCTTTCATATCGACAGCACCGGTAAAATATTTTACACCGTCTATAATAACCTGACCGTCCGTTGTTCCTTTTGCAGTGGTAAGAGAAGAAAGCTCAGTTGCCTCTACGACACCCTTGCCCGATTTATACTTTAAAAATGCAGTTAAAACTGTATCCTTTTCGTTTACCTTAAGCTTCATTCCGTTGTCGACATATCCGTCTAAAGACAGAATTTCGGCATCTAATGAGTTATATAAAACAACTGCCATAGTCGCTGTTGAGAACGGTTTTGCAAGAGGCATTTTTTCTACATTTTCAAAAAGGTCAAGCCCTGTTGCAATTTTAACGTAGCCTGCAGGATATCCGCCTGCTCTTTCTGCCGGAACACCATAACCCATTGCACTTACAAGCATTTTAATAAATTCCTGAAGTGTCATCTGGCGGTCGGGTTCGAAAAGTCCGTTGCCCGAGCCTTTTATTATTCCCATATCTGCCATTGCGCCAATATCTTTAGCATACTCTGTCTCTTCGGTTACATCGGTAAACTGACCGACATTACCTACGCCCGAAACACCTAAAAGCTTTGCTAAATTATGTGCCGCTACGCCTCGTGTTACTGTCTGCGCCATAGTTTCTTTGTCGATGTTGTCTAATACACCGATTGCCTCAAGAGTTGATGCCTGATAACTACAATCAGGTATATAAAGCTCTTCATCGACTGCAAAAACACCGGTCGGTATAATCATGCTGACAATTAAAAAAGCAACTATCAGCCTTTTTAAATCGCATAACTTCATACTGTTTTCTCCTTCCACTTATAAAGCTCAAACAGAATTTTAGCCGCCTGTGCTCTTGTTGCGTTTTGTTTAGGTGCAAAAGCTCCGTCGCCCATTCCTGAAATTATTCCGTTTGATGCCAAAGCACTAACGCTTTCTTTGGCATATTCCGAAACTTCTGCGCCGTCTGCAAATTCAGGAGCGTTGTTTGCCGCAGTAATTCCTGCCGCACGCGATGCCATAACTGCAATATCCTGTCTGGTAATCAGCATTCCAACACCAAAACGACCGTCCCCCAGACCGTTTGAAATACCACAAAGCTGTGCCGAGCCAATATAGCTGTAATACCAGGCATTTTCATCAGCATCATTAAAATCTGCTTTTGCATTTTCGTCGTACTCGCCCAAAAGGCAAACCAACATTTTAACAAATTCCTCACGGGTTACAAAGTCGCCCGGAGCAAAAGATTTGTCGTCCTTTCCGTTTACTATACCTGCTTTATAAAGCTCAGAAACCGCTTCTTTTGCCCAGTCATAGCCTGCCATATCGCCAAACGGAAGTTCGGCATCTGCTGTGTCATTTGTTATAGGAGGTGCAGTCAAGGCTGCTCCGCCGCCACGGTTGCTGCTGCTACCGCCACCGCCACCTGATGAACCGCCGCCATAGCCGCCGCCGTAACCGCCTTTATCGTCGTCTTCATTTTCGATTAAGGCATTCATTTCGTCTGTCATATCACTAAGGCTTTCAAATGTCACTCCCACTATTTCTTTATCTATATCCGAAGTATCCTCTAAATTCCAATATTCACTGTCAAGCTCTGTAAATGCTGCTTTGTTTGCTGTAAGTATGGGATTGATTTCTGTCCAGCTTTCTGCGGTTTTAACTGCGCATAAAATTACATTGTCGCCGAACAGTCTTTTAATTTCGTCAATATCATCACAGTCTGCAAAGCCTGCACAAGCTTCTAACACATCTTTTTGTTCTTTCGCACTTAGAATGTCGGTATATGTGCCATACTCACTCATTTCGCTAAGTGCCAGCAGGCTGCTGTGCTTTTCAAGCAGAGAGCTAAGCTTTTTGCTGTCGGCATTTTTAAGCTCGTAATATCCCATTGCTTCTGAAAATGCACCTTTAATATCACCTGCACCTGAAAAGCCTTTGCCGTTTTCAGCTTTAAGCTCTTTTGCTATGTTGTGCACATATGCCGAAACGGTCGCCTGTGCTTTTGAATCGAGCTTTTTATAGTCGGTTACGTCTATATTAAGCTCGCGCGATAAGCTGACAATTTTATTTGCCATAGCCGATGCATCTGTGCCGTTTACTGCATCTACTGCAAGAGCAACGTGCTCGGGAGTGCAGTAAAAGAACGGAGTAACTAACGCAAATTCATCTGCTTCGTTTTTTCTGTAGTTTAAAACTGCTCCAAAATCTCCGCTTACGGGAGCCGACATTTTAAAGCTTGTTTCAAAGCTTCCGTCAGCATTTGTGGTTATCTGACGGAACGAGTTTATAACATCTTTAAAATTTTCGTCATAAACCGTGTTTAACTTTTGCTGAGCTAAACTGGCAAGCAAAAAGTCAGAAAGTTCATAGGGGTTTTCTCCCAGCATTCCTGCATTTAATATAATTAAAGAAAGCTGAGTTTCGCCCGAAACGTCGATAGTACCGCTTATTGTAATTGTTTCGGTGTCGGTATCTACACTAACGTTACATGCCGGAGCGGCAAAAGCCGCTCCGCATGTTAAAAGCCCGTACAGCATAACCGTTGCTATACATAAGCATATCTTTTTTAGCATAGGGGTTCACCTCAATCAGTCAAGAGTAATCGGTGCTACATACGGTTTTAAGCTGCTGTAATTGTTCCAGACGTAAACTACCGGATAGTAACTGCCGGCAGCAGGAACTGTTACTGTAAGAGTTTCGTCATAATCTGCTGTGTTAAGATATTTTACATCAAAATCTTTTAATTCTTTTGTTACAGAATCATAAAGACCCATAAGTACTAAAATATCTCTTGCTGCGCCGTCGCAGCTTGTAATGTCAACAGTTGCGGTTAAGTCGCCTGCAACAAGTGCACCTTCTGATATTGCACCGCCAAATACTACATCGTTAACTGTAATAACATCATCAGTTGTAAATGTAATTGTTTCGTTAACTGCTGCTGTATCACCAAATACGTCGGTAACTGTTCCGTTTGCTGTTAAGGTGTAGCTAGTAGCCGGTTTTAATTCTTCTGCAGGATAGAATGCAAGACCGCATCCGTCTGCTGTTAAGCCTGCTGTACCTGCAACTGTGGCACCGTCTTCATCTGTAAGAGTGAATATTTCTGCTACTTTAACAGGAGCGTTAAATGCGATTTCAGGTTTAACACTAACCGGCACTTTAGTTGCGTTGTTTGCAGGAGCAGCCTCTTCTGCAAACAGAGTTACAGAGCCTGTGCTTACGCTTGGGTTATCAAAGTATAATAAAGTATCTGCGTTTTTACCATAAGGTGAGAATCTGATGAATTTAATATCAGTTAAAGCAGCGATATAGTTATCGGCAGCTTCCGGGTTTGTAGTATATGTAACTATGTCTGTCGGATTTGCTTCTGACCAGTATGAAAGTTCACCTGTATCTGCGTCCAAGTCAACAATAAGTCTGATTCTCAACCAGTCGGTTGTTTCAGGCTGAACTACCTGATAGGCTTCGTTTTTAATTGGTCCGTTAAAGGCATATGTGTGTCCTGTTGTATCCCAAGGATAAAGAACATCCTTACCAGTTCCTGCTGAATCCTGCAAATAAAGTCTTACCTGACCATCACCATTACCGGCATCTTTAAATGCAGACTCAATAACAACCTTGCCGGTTAATGCTGTAGATGGTGTATAGTTCATTCTGTATGGATTATTTGCTTCGCCGGTAAGTTTGATTACATCTCCATGTCCGTCACCAGTTGAAACAACTTCGGTTATGTTTTTGCTGTAACCTGAATTAAACATCCATTTTTCAATTGTCCAGTTGCCGCTTGTCCAAGCATTGTTACCCATAGCAGCAGCATGACTACCTAAAGTTGAATTTTCGAAAAGCAATTCGTCTTTGGTTATTGCAGAGGTACTACCAATATTTGACAAGCTCATGCTTGCAATGTCAAAATCCCAACCTGCATCTACTGCCGCGTTAGATTCCCAACCAATCATTACGCCAGTGATTGTACCACTAACAGCGCGCATATCGTTTATTGTTACTGTTTCATCAATTGCGCCACCTTTTACTTTAAGTATCATAGTGGAGGTTTTTACATTGTATGTAGTGGTAATATTATACCATACGCCAACTGCCGGATTAATATTTCTGTTGCTACTGGTTACTACTTGCGAACTACTACCCGCAGTATTGTAATAGTCTAAACGCTGACTTGAACGCCAAATACGAAAATAGTTATATGCCGTTCCGTTTGAATCAACCAACTTAAAATATAAGTCACCAGTAGATGATGCTTTTCTTATATTCGTAGAAAATGTTAAAACATTATTCTGTCCTTCTGCAGCACCTACGTTAAGTTCAGCATTTGAAATTGAAATACCGCCTGTTATAGAACCTGCTTCAACAGGTGCAATTCTAATATACTCTGTGCCATCAGCATCTTTTTTCGGAGTTGCACCTGTACGAGCTACACCAACAGTTGCATCAGGTGCAGTTACACTTGCAGTTGTAAACTGATTTGTGCTTGTATATGTTGTTGCAAGCTGTTCTGCACTAAAGCCGCCAAAGGTTTCTGAAACCTTTACGGTTGCAGCCGAAGCTGAAAGCGGTACTAATGATACAAGCATCATTACCGCAAGGATTAATGAAAGAGTTTTTGCTGTTAATTTTTTTAACATAATATAGTCCTCCTTGTGTTGTAAATAATTTTTTATAAATGCGATAGTTCGCAAAATTTAACTTTAGTTAAAGCTTATAAAATAATAATTTTCTTTACCGTTTTTGCTTATTGTTACTCTTGCGCATCTGTTATCGGCTGTGGCAGGCTCTATGCTTATTTCGCCGTCGCCCTCTGCCGAAATTTCAGCCGACGAAACATCGCCTGAATATGCTAATGAGTAAATCGTTTTATTAGGTTTAAATTCTGAAACATTTGCGCCGTTTACTGTAAGCTTGCTTAATTTTGGCAGCTCTGATGATTCAGGTAAGGTTAAGCTGTCGATATCTTTAGCTTTTCTGCAGGCTTAACTTCTTCGTCACCGCAAAGCGGAGTAAATATAAGCGCATATTCGGCACTCATTACTTTTTCAGAATGAATAACCAGCTTCCAGCGATGTGAATCGTCTTGTCCTGCGCCCAAAGCCAGAGTATTGGGTGATGTTTCAAGAGGTACGGCATTCATTTTCTCTAACTTTAAGCTTTCGTCGCCAACAAGCTGAACACTCATTTTGTTATTATCCATAACAATTACTGCGCTGCGTCCGTCTGGCGCAATTTCTGCCGTGCCGCCAAGATGCACAAAGCTGTAAAGCTCTGACGGAACAATAAATTTAATTTCGTCCTGCACTCTTGTGCTCATTGCGGTTTTGTCTGCCGTTACTGCTCTTTTAAAGCTTTTTACACCTTTAAATGCATAAACATTTGTAAAATCAGTTTTCATAAAGGTGTATCGGTCGTTATACTTATACTCTTCAATATCTTTAAGTGCGTAATAGTTCTGGTCTTCGTAATAACCCGGGTTTACAACAATCGTGTTATGTCCCTCTGCTCTCATACGGTAATAATCTCTGAGTTTTACTCCCTCGTGAGAGCTGTATGTATCACCCTCGGTACCCGAATCTACTATCCAGCGCTTGCCGAACAAGTCTATAATATAAGTTCCGGCATCCATATCAACCACGCGTCCGCCACCGTCATCAGCTCCGTGAAAGCCTACATAAAATTCCTCTTTGCCGTATCCTGTTCTGGTGGTTGCTATTGGCGATATTCTTGTATTAGTTTCGGTCGGAATACTGTCAAGCTCGCCTGCATATTCAGGAACATACCAGATTATGTCGTTAAAGCCTGCTCTGTATTTGTATTCTTCCAAGAACCAAGTTCTGTATCTTGCAAGTGCCTTGTCTTCATAACATTTTGACAACCACATAAACTGAGGACAGTCAATTGCGTTATAGTCAGAGTTTGCAAGGTCAAAGTTTGCAACCGATGCGGTCATACCTATCATAAAATATGCTCCGTGGTGAAGTCCCGGTGATTTTGTAAGACCAAAATCTGTGCCGAGTGCAGTTGTTAACGAATCAATCGCAAACGATAAGTATTTGTAAGCATATCTCCAATAGGTCGGACCCTCTTTCCACGCTCCGTCAGGAGAGAATGCCGCAACCATATCTTTTTCTTTTTCTAAGCATTTAGAAAGAATATCTCCTGTTAATACTTTTAGTTCTTCGCTTTCATCGGCTACTGCCAACGCACCCAATATCAAGCTTCCTGAGCAAACGCTGACCCAGTTGCTCGGATAAATATGACCGTTTGGATTTGCCCAATAGCCACTTGAATGAACTATGCCTTCTTTTAAGTCAAGCTCGTCAAGTCCCGGTTTTAAGCCTTTTTCGGTTACTCCGTCTATAATTATCTTTTTGTCAGCATCTGACAGATAATCATAACACCAGTCATATCCGAATCCGACTGCCGCCGTCATTTCGGCAACATCAAGCCAGTGATACGGGTTCCAGTCAGGGAAGTTATCTCCGCAGACGTTAAGCAGCACCTGTCTTGCGCCCTCGGCATATTTTTCATCGCCTGTTGCTAAATATGCAAACGACAAATTCCATATGTAGTCGCATGCTTTTCTGCTTGTAACAAGCATTCTTATGCCGTCTGTTCTGCCCCACTTAAGCGGTTCTGCCTTAAGATACTCATCGCAAAGCTTAAGCAAATCTTCCATCCATTTAATGCATTTTGCATCTGTCTTAACCTTATTTCTGAGCTGTGGCAGACTGTCTTTTGTTATCATCAGTCTCGGATGCGATTTTTCAGGATGGTTTTTCGTCAGCATCGAAATAATCTCGCTGCCTGATGCGGTATCGAAAAGAACATTGCGAACCGCTTTATCTAAAAGCTTTTTATCAAATTCGTCAGATACATCAAAGCTTTCTGCGCCATCGCCTATGATTACATATCCGCAGCTGTCATAAAACACATCTTTTTCGAAAATGGTTTTAACCGCTTCAACAGGAACAAGCAGGTGTCCGTCTTTTTCTTTAGGAGCAACCTTAAGTGTATAGGTTTTTCCGTCTGATGTGTAGGCAGTTTCTTCCTTATTAATAATACTTTCTTTCGAACCTGTCGAAACTGTCATTTTTCCGTTTTCATATTTTGCCGCTATACCCAACTGCTTTGCAACAAAATCAAGCGGAATCATTGCCGTGTCGTCAATTACCTCTGATGTAAAGTCCGGATTAGCAGAATCAAGCGGTACAATCTCATTATTTACCAACGCTTTTGAGCTTTCGGTCGTAAATAAAATTTTACCTGCCATTCGTTCTTCGACCTGTTCATCGGTAACCCTGACTTTTTCAACTGTCTCTACTCTTGCCTCGTTGTAATTTACCAATTCCATTTTAATATCCCCTCCCATCGGGTGCATATATGGCCTTAATGTTTCTAATGTATCCCAAACAAAAATTTTAACATTATATTTTTCACCATCATTTGGAATATTAATTTCTGTTATCAACTCATTTTCTAACGTTTGTGACATTTGTTCTATGCTGATGTCGTAGAGACTGCCATATTCACTGTACAGGCACATCAGCAATAAAATATCGTTTCGTTCGTTATATGTTTCGAGATTTATCTTTGCCGTTAATTCTCCGAATGTCAGCTTGTCAACCTTTTCGTTATTCTGATAAAACTCACAACTGTTTATGTGTATTTTATCATTCACGCTAAAGCTTATTTCTTTATCTATCTTAAGTGTCTGACCAAAAATATCTGTTACCGTGCCGGATGCTGACATTACATAGCTTTCGTTATTATTTAAGTTTTCTTCCGGATAAAATACAATGCCGGTTCGACGCTCATTTAAAGCTATACTGCCTTTAATATCCGTTCCTTTACTGTCTTTAAGGTTTAACTTCACCGAATCAAGCGATTTATCTGCCAACGGCATATTAAACAACAGCGCAGGCTTTTCAACTCTTAAGGCATTTTTAAGCTGCGCCGCAGAAGGCACAGAACCAACGTAGCGCAAATCGGATTTTTTATACACTCTTAAGTCATCAACATACTCTGTGCCATCCCATTTGGTTAAGAATTTGTATCTGACAAGCGAAATCGATGTTACATCCGCAAGCGCAGTTGTGTTGGTAGCCGTTATAACATTAGTCGGGTCAGACTCTTTATAATAGGTAAGTGTTGCTTTGTCATTTGCCAAATCTAACACTATTTTAACATCTATCCACTCATTGGTTTGCCTTATAAAGGCGGATAACGGATTTCCGCTATCGTCCGTTTCCATTCCTAAAAAATTCAATTTCCATGAGCTTGTGCTGATATTTGATAAAACAGCTTTTTTTATAGTATCTCCGTTTGACTTACCCTCTATATTCACACCAAACTGAGAATACAAATCCTCTGTATACGAGCCTTCTATAACCAGCACATCATTTGCACCTATTGTATCTGTCGGCAATGTGTTGTCTATATACAAGTGATTTGTTTCGCCCGTTGTAAGCTTAAGCACCTTTTTATGTGAGGCATCACCGCTGTCTTCAACAAACATATTGTCTTTCCATGTAGAAATACGGTCTGACGGCGAGCTCCACTGCCCCTCACTCCAACTTGTTAAACCCGATTTAAGCGACGTACTTTCAAAGTCAAGTACACTATCATAGTCAAAACTGCCTGTATTGGTAAGCGCAATATCTGCAAAATCAAACTGCTCTGTTCCGCTGTTTGCTCTTGCCGTTCCTACCTGCAATTTTGTATAAACAACACCATTTGCAGCAGGCGTACATTCGTCTGTAATGATGCTGTATGCTACACTTTTATAATCTCCGCCGTCGATAATGACCTTGCTGTAACCGGTCGACAAATCACAGGTCAGAGTTATCGTATACCACACATTATGCTCTAAGCCGCTTGTAAAACGCTTGTTCTGACCATTATAAAGCATAGCCGAACCCCACAAACGTGCTATATAATAGCTGCTATTGCCGTCCGAGTCAGTCAACCACCAATAAATCTGGTCATCGGGGCTCGTTCCTGAGCTTCTGAATGCAGTCTTTAAAGTGAGCATATTGTTAAGATTTTCGCCGTTACCCAGATTTAATTCTTCATTATAAAGAGTTAAGCCTCCAAAAACTGCTTTATCTGTTGCGTCAATAGATTTAAGTCTTAAAAAATCACCGACTGCCGCATCTGAATGCAAAGTAGCATTCAGATTGGCTGTGCAAGGCGCTGTTAAACCATTTACTGTTTTATACGGAGCTTTATATGTATAAGTCGTTTCAAGTTCCTCGTCCGTAAAGTTATTTAAAAGCTCAGCAGCTTCTGTAACAGCTAAGGCGGTCGACATTATAGGAAACAACACAGAGAATAATAACAATACCGATAACAATAACGAAAGCATTTTTATTTTCTTTGTTTTAATCATTAAACACAATCCTTTTAATCATTGTTAGCTTTCTGTACGTTAATTGTAAAATATAGCTTGTTATTTATTTTGTAAAAAATCCTATTTCTGTTACATTAAACCAATAGTTTGATGAGTTACCGTATCCTATAAGTTTTACATAACGGGCATTTTGATTACCTACATTGTAAATTTCCATATCTGCCGTTCTTCCCGACGATGCTGCGGTGGTTATTACATCCCAGTTCTGACCGTCTTCAGAAAGCGCAAGTTTAAATAAATAATTTCTTTCTGTTCCTAAATAGAAACTCAGACCAACGTGTGAAAGATTTTTAACTTCTCCAAGGTCATATACTATGTCTGACATATATTCCGATGCCGTCCAACGAGTTGCATAATCTCCGTCAAGTGATGCTGCAGGCGGATTTTCCGGCTGTGGAATATAGTCTGTTTTAAAGCTTTTCGGTGTAATTCTTGTTAACCCTGTATCATTTTCGCCAACAAACTCTGCTTTAACCTGCGGGAAATATTTTGCTGCATCCTCACGGGTTGCAAGCTCTTTGATGTTTACAAAATAGTAGTTTGTTGCTCCATTTTTAGTTATCGAAATTCTTGCGCAATAGTTATTGTCAGAAATAGGCTCTATGCTTATTTCGCCATCGCCTTCGGCAGTAAGCTCAGCCTCGAGCAAGTTAGCTCCTTTGCCGCCAACTGCCAATGGGTCATATAAAATGTTATAAATCTTTTTATCAGGTGAGAATTCTTCTATTAATTGTCCTTCTATCATAATACCTGAAAGTTTTGGTAATTCTTCGCTTTGCGGCAATGTCCAGCTGTCAATATCAGTTATAGTATATTTGGTTTCAGCCGAACTTTCATTTCCGCAAAGAGGACTTATAACAACTGCATATTTTGCTTCGGTTAACTCTTCAGAATGAATCATCAGTTTCCATCTTGCCGAATCATCTGTTGCTGAATACGGCTTAGGTGATGTTTCAAGAGGTACTGCATTCATTTTTTCAAATCTTAAGCTATTATCGCCCACAAGCTGTACCTGCATTTTGTTCGAGCCCTGAGTGATAACTGCGCTGCGACCATCAGGTGCAATCTCAATTGTTCCGCCAACGTGTATAAACGAATAGAAATCAGACGGAACCGAAAGTTTTAATTCATCCTGAACGGTTGTTGTCATAGTAACCTTATCAACCATAACGCCTCGCTTAAAGCTTTTAGCACCCTTAAACTCATAAACATTTGTAAAGTCAGATGCCATAATTGTATAACGATCATTATGTTCAAATCGGTCAATATTCTTTAGCTCATAAAAGTTCTGATCCTCATAAAAACTCGGATTTAAAACTATCGTGTTATGACCTTCGGCACGTGTGCGGTAATAGTCTCTTAAACCCACTCCTGCATATGAATAATAGGTTGCACCCTCTGTGCCCGAATCTTTTATCCAACGCTGACCGAACAAATCAAGAATATATGTTCCTGCATCCATATCAACTACACGGCCACCGCCGTCATCAGCTCCATGAAAGGCTACATAAAACTCTTCCTCTCCAAAGCCTGAACGTGTTGATGCAATTGCAAACTCACGGGTGTTGGTCTCTGTCGGTATAGCGCTTGAATTGTTTATGTATTTGGGATTATACCAGATAATATCATTAAATGCAGCGCGGTAACCGAATTCCTCTAAAAACCATGTTCTATACTGTGCCAAACCTGCATCTTGATAGCATTTAGAAAGCCACATTAGCTGCGGAGCATTAAGTGCGGCATAATCTGAGTTTGCCAAATCGAAATTTGCAACCGAGCCGGTCATTCCTATCATAAAGTACGCCCCTTGATGCAGACCGGGAGACTTAGTAAGCCCAAAGTCTGTTCCGAGCGCTGTTTGAAGCGAGTCAAATCCGAATGCAAAGTATTGATACGCATATCTCCAATACCCCGGACCCTCTACCCACGCACCATCAGGTGCAAATTTTGCAAGAATATTTTTCTCATGCTCTAATGTTTTTACAATTACCTCGCTTGCAAGCTCTCCCTCCTCGGTGCTTTCATCGCCTATAGCGAGAGCAGCAAGAATAAGACTGCCTGAGCATACACTTACCCAGTTACTCGGATAAACTGCAGCGGCTGTATCCGCCCAGCCTCCGTCACCCGGGTTAACATTAAGCTCATCAAGTCCCGGAGCTAAGCCTTTGCTTGCAAGAGCTGTACGAATTATCATTTTTTCATACTCAGATAAATAATCATAGCACCAGTCATAGCCGATAGCAACCGCCGCCGCCATTTCGGCGGTATCTAAAAAGTGTGCCGGGTGCCAATCCGGGAAGTTTACTCCACAGACATTCATCAACACCGAAACTGCACCCTCGGCATATTTTTCATCGCCGGTAACCATATAGGCAAATGAAAGATTACTTATATAATCTAATGCGGTACGGCTTGTTGTCAGCATACGCACGCCATCTGTCAGACCATATTTAAGAGGTGCTTTTGTCAGATAGCCGTCGCAGACAGACAATAAATCTTTCATCCACTCACGTGCAAGCGGGTCATTTTCAACCTTAGCTTTAAGCTCAGGCAAGGTTTTTTGTGTTACCATAAGACGCGGATGCGCTTTATTCGGATTTTGAGCTTTGAGCGCAGAAAGTACGTCTTCTTGAGTAGGATTATCGAAAATAACGTTTCTTACCGCTTTATCTAGAATCTCTTTATCTGCCTTATCCGAAACAGTAAAGCTTTCTGCATTTTCACCGATTACAATATAACCGCTTGTGTCATAAAATACTTGTTTATCTAAAATTTCAGCGATTGCGCGAAGCGGAACTAACAATCTGTCTGCTTTATTAAACGCCGGAACATCAAAGCTGCGTTCCTCACCGTTTACTGTGTAGCGCTTATCGCCCTGACGGATAATAATTGTTTTACCACTTGATGCAATAGTCGCTTCTCCACTCTTTGTATCATAATCAACAGTTGCACCGAATCCCTCGGATATAAATCTTAAAGGAACCATTGTGCGACCATCAACAACTTCTGCACTAAAGTCAGGATTGCTTTCATCAAGTGCTTTAACTTTATTGTTTACCAAAGCTTTTGAGCTGTTAGTTGTCAGCAGAATGTGATTTGCCATTCTTTCGGCAACCATTTTATCTGTTACAAAAACAGTCGGCAGCTTTTTAGCTCTGCTTGCTGTTGTATCTTCGACAACCTGTTCGGCACTCACATCTTCTTTTTTGTCATCTTCTACCGCTTTTATACCGTAATAATTTACATAAAAGAACTCAGTATCAGCTGTCATAGAAGTAAGGGCAAAACGCGAAGAATTTATGTTGGTAAGGCCATTAGGCAAAGCTCTTTCTAAAATCTGTGTTTTTCCGTTTATTTTAAGGTTGTACACTCCGCCAACAAAGTCCATTGTTATTTCAACATCAAAAAATATGCCGGGTCTTAATGTGCCAACTACTGTTCCGTCATAAAGTTTAATGACTCCGCTTTTATCAGCAGACATAAACTTGCTGCTACTGCCGTTATCACCACTTAAGCTGAACAGCGTTCTGTTACTTGCAGGAATGCCCTCATAAGCAAACGAGCCTTCGATTACGACCTTTGATTTTGATGAAAAATCTGCCTGCATCCAGAACTGAGTTGCGTCTTTTGCAGTCTGAATCAAAAGGCTTTTGTTCTCTGCATCAGGAAACTCTGCCACAACAACCTGTTTTACACCTTGAGAAACGCAGTGCATATCAGGTGTTTTTCCCGTAGTAAAATCAGAAAAATTATAATATTCTACATATGAAGCACCAAATACGGGAATACACGGCAACATTGCCGCCAGCATAAACAGAAGAACAATCACAGATATACATCTTTTAACACTTCTCATCTACGCTCCCCCTCTCTACTCTTTAACCGCGCCGACCATTACACCTTTTACAAAATATTTCTGTAAGAAAGGATAAATTGCAAGAATCGGCAAGGTTGCAACCACTATAACCGCATACTGTACGGTTTCGGCTATTGCGTGCGAATCCTGTGCGGCAGTATCGCCGGACATCAGGTTCGTATCATTTGTGATAAGGATTTCGCGCAGAACAAGCTGCAACGGGAATTTTGCTCTGTCACGCAAGTAGAGCATTGCATTAAACCATGAATTCCAATGTCCTACTGCATAATAAAGAATAAGTACTGCAATAGTAGGCATTACGAGCGGTAAAACAATTTTTACAAGAACCTGAATCTGTTTAGCTCCGTCAATACAAGCTGATTCGATTAACGATTCAGGTATTGACTGAATTGCCGTTCTCATAATAATCATATTATAAGCACTCATTGCGGTAGGGATGATAAGCGCTAAAAGCGAGTTATCAAGTCCTAACTGTTTAACGGTTAAATATACCGGGACCATACCGCCGCCAAAATACATGGTTATTACTATAAACAAAGTGAAAAACTTACGTAGTGCCAGTTTTTTTCTTGAAAGTACATATGCTGTAAGTGCCGTCATTGTCATATTAAGCAAAACGCCGCTTACAACAATGATTATTGTATTTACATATCCTGTAAAAATCATAGGATTTTTAAACACCATCTGATATGATGCACCGGTCGGCTTAAGCGGATACAAAAGCGGACCCATGTGCTTAATCAATTCGCTTGATGTTGAAAACGAAGCAAGCACAACATACAGCATAGGATATAGCATAACAAGAATTATCAGGCACATAAAAATGTAGTTAAATACTGTAAATGCCTTATATCCTTTTCCGTTATTATTCATTTTAATTCTCCTTTACCATAAAGCTGTGTCATTCACTTTTTTAGAAATCTTATTTGTTATCATCAAAAGTGTAAGGTTTATCGCAGAGTTAAACAGACCAACCGCAGTCGAGAAGCTTAAATTCTGCTCCTGCAGACCTTTTCTGTATACAAAACTCGAAATAATATCTGCAGTTTCCATCGTCATCGGATTGTAAAGGAGTATAATCTTCTCATATCCAACGCTTAAAATTCTTCCCATACGCAAAATAAGCATGGTTATAATTGTAGGTAAAATACCGGGGATTGTTACATGAATGGTCTGACGCCATCTTCCTGCACCGTCTATCATAGCTGCTTCATAAAGTTCCTGCGAGATACCCGAAAGCGCCGCCAGATAGATAATCGAACCCCAGCCTACACCCTGCCAGATATCGGATATAATGTAAACAGGAACAAAGTATTCGGGCTTATTCAAAAATGTTACTCTCTCGCCGCCGAATAATGCAACTATATCGTTTACTATACCTGTATCAAGTGTAAATTTTTTAATCATACCGCAGATTACAACAGTTGATATAAAGTGCGGCAGATATGACACAGTCTGAACGAGTCTTTTCATTTTCATATTTTGCAGCTCGTTAATCAAAAGTGCCAGAATAATCGGGGTAGTAAATCCGAAAAGAATCGAGTTTACACTTATAGTTACTGTATTTCGTATTACACGAACAAAGTAATAGCTCTTAAAAAAGTCCATAAAGTGCTTAAAGCCGACCCAATCGCTTCCCCATATGCCTTTAGCAGGTGCGTAGTTCTGAAACGCCATTAGTGCACCGTACATTGGCTTATATGAAAATATGAGGTAGTACACAAGCGCAGGCAAGAACATAATATAAAGCTCATAGTTCTCTCTCCACTCTTTGCCGATTCTTACTCCAAGCGTATTTTTCTTCGGCAATGTACCTATGCTAGTTTGTTTTTTCATATTTTGTTCAATCTCCTCTTATCGTGTCTGATATCTTTTTACCGCTGCGGTATAGCATTCTAACACCTGCGGAAGTCCGAGCTCATTGAGCTGGTCAACATATTTATCAAACTCTTCAAGCGAACGTTCACCCATAATAAATGCATATTCTGATTCATATTTATATGTGCTGATTTCGGTTGCAACGCCTGAAATCTTTTCGCGTTCTTCATCGCTTAAAGTAATATGCGGTAATTTGTGTTTTGCAACGTCAGTTTCCTGCCATACTTTAACCGCATCATTCTGCTGCTGATACGGACGGCGGCTTTCTACGATTTCTGTCCACTGAATAGATGGTGCGCTGCCGCTTGTCATACAGTAAAGGCTAACCATTCTTTCTGCCTCTTCATTATCTGTAATCAGATCTGTAAATGCCGGTTTGCCATCTACCATTTCGTAGCTTTTGCCTTCTACGCCGTAGTTATATGTAATCTGACCTTTTTCGCCGTAACCATAGTCTAAAAATCTTGCTGCAAGCTCAGGATTTTTACACTGTGTGCTGATTGCCCATGCAGCTGTGTTTGTATACTGCCAATCCCACTGGGATGAAAATGGTCTGTCGCCCTTGTTTAAAACAGGGTAAGGCGCGCCCACCAGATCAAATCCTTCGATATCTTTAGCAGAAGAAAGAAGTGTTCCCATAGCAGATGCGGCATAACCGCAGGTTGCACCAGTATTGCCGTTTAAGAAATATCCGTTAAAGATTTTCATATCTGTAGACGGAAAGTTCTTATCTAAAAGACCTTCTTCGTACCATTTGTTCATTCTTGTTAAAAATTCTTTGTAGCCGGGTTCTGCAGGACCGTATTTAACTGTTCCGTCATCCGCAACAAAGTAATCGTCAACAACTTTGTATGCACCCGTTAAAAATCCGTGTGCAAAGTACTGCATACTTCCCATAGAAAGCGGAACGGTTGCTCCCAACTCGTCTTTAAAGCGACGAAGCATAACTTCCCACTCGTCAATTGTTTCAGGAACCGGCAAGCCGAGCTTATCCAGCCAGTCTTTTCTTATGATAGGACCTGAAAACAGGCAAAGGCTTTCGTCACCTCTGATGAAAGGAAATACGCAAATATCACCTTCGTCAGTTTTAATCTGTTTTGCAACCTCGGGATGCTCGTTAAGATATGCCTTATAGTTAGGTGCCCATTTGTCTATCACGTCGTTAAGTCTTAATATAAAGTTTTCGTTAACAGCTTTTCTTACACCGTAATTATGCCAGTTATAACGAATGATGTCAGGCAGGTCGTTTGATGTAAGCAAAAGGTTAAACTGTTCGCCTACCATACCAGAGGCGGGATGTAAATACTCTATTTTTACACCGGTTTCTTTTTCAAGCTCTTTTGCTACATCTGTATCCCCAAAATCTGAGGTAGTTGTTGAAATACTTGTTGAAAGTTCCATCCAGAGTGTAAGTGTATCATCACACTGTACAGGATATACAGCATCACCGTTATAGGTTATTGCGCTAGCTGTGTTTTCTCCGTTTGTTTCTTTTGAGTTGGCACAACCTGCAAGACTGCTTATAAGCATTGCAGCTGATAAAATAATGCCAATGGCTCTCATTCTTTTTGACATAAAAATCAATCCTTTCTTAAAATAGTTTCTTCGCATTAATATAATGTCACAATTACATTTTACAATAATATTACCAATGCAACAACGTGGCAAAATTACAAAAAGCATACATAAATTAAGAAAACATAAAAAAGGCTGCTGCAACCCGCTTTCCTGTTGCAACAGCCTTTTGTCAATCCTTATTATTTTTTGATACAGTCTTATATGTACTGGGGGCAATACCTTCAATTCTTTTAAACATAATGTTTAAAGAACGTGTATCATTAAGACCAACTTTAACCGCTATATCTTTAAGCTTATAATCGGTATTTAATATTAGTTCTTTAGCTTTTTCAACCCTTATTCTGTAAATATAATCCATCAGCCTTTCGCCGGTATATATTTTAAATTGTTTAGATGCGTAATATCCGGTAATACCGATGTTTTCACCAATCATCTGAATGCTTAAATTTGCATCCTGATAATGCTTGTCAACATACTCTTTGATAAGATTTACAACCTGACCGCCGGTTTGTATTTCTTCGTTGTTCCACAGACACAGTTTTTCGGCAATTTCAAGCAATGCTGTTTCTTTTGTGCCTATGTTACTGTCATTATCGAGCAAAGAATTTATTTCATTTACAAGCATCGTGTAGTTTTCAGAAGAAAGCTCACGTTTTTCAGACAGTATTTTAACAAAAGTTCCGGCAAGGCCGAAAATAACACACGAAAGCTCGTTTCTTGACAGTTCGCGGTTTGATGCAAATATTTCTTTCAAGGTTTCTTTAGATAATTCAACATTACCGCTTGTTATATAATTTACCAGTCTGCTTTCTAACATCTGCGGATAATGGTATCTCTCAGCGGATTGGCACGCCACATCTCTGTAAAGTTCCAAACCTTTAACATCAAACAAATCCATATGACCTATGACTTCTTTGGCTTCGGTATATCCTAAGTGTATTCCGTTTATACCCTTATTAATATTACTTACAGCACACTTTATGTCAAAATCAAAGTTTTCTTCTATCGCAACCATACCGTCATCCAGCGAACTGCTTAAAAACTTCATATCAGAAACATCCTCGGTCATATTTACAATCGCCGCTTTAAAATCTTCCACATCAAAAAAGTGACATTTATAATGACGTGCAATAAATTCTTCCATTATATTTTCTGTTATAACACGTGACAGCTGATAACGTTCTTCGTTTGAAATATCATCCTCTTTAAACAGTTCCCCGACCTCTGTAATTTTAAACAGAACTACTGCAAAGCTTCCGTTTTCAATATCAATATCAGGATTAAGCCTTTTAAACTCACTCTCTGACGATACAGTACCGCTTTTTACTGCTTTTTCTAAAAAGTTTCTTCGCAGTTCTGAATCCTGTTGTTCAATTCTCGTAAGATTTCGCTGCTCACTCTTTAAAATATTTTCCATCGCAAGAGACAGATATTCAAATTCATCTGTACCCTCAGCACCCATTACCTGATTCTTTTTAACAATTTCTACCAAATCTTTAATGGGACTATAGCTTTTTTCTGTTGCTCTGTATATAAGAAAAATACCGGCAGCCAAAGTCAAAAGAACAATAACTGTTATTCCGAAATAAGCAAGATAAAGCATACCCCAATACTCATTTTCAGGAGTATAAACTAAATATTGCCACCCTGTAACTTCTGAATTAATAGACGAAACAGTCATTTTTTTGTCTTTGTTTTCATTTATTTGAATTTGCAGCGGCAATTCCTGTTTTCCGTCAGAAACAGAAACCATTTTTCCCTCTTTTCTGAGTACTGTATCAACAGTATCGAAAAAAGAGCCTTTCATTACTACAACTGCAGTTACCTTATTATTTCCGGTATGTACATTAGTAGGCAATGACCGTATATACATAATCCTTTTTTCTGCAACCTGTGTAGCTAAAAAGTCAGAGATTACGAACTCCCCCTGCTGACATTTAATTACTTCATCTCGCCATTCTTCATAATTTCCGTTGCCGAAATTTATTCTGTACATCATTTTGCAATCAGTTATTCCGTTACCGGAAAGCGCAATATCAATATCATGAAAAAACAAAATTATATTATCTGTAGCATTATTAAGCAATGCCATATTGTCAATCTGCGAGCTCATTTTCATCACAAGCTGTCTGCGCTCTGCATCAGACAGCTTGTTTCTTTGCAGACTGATAATATCCTTATTTAAAGCTATTTGTGTATAAAGCACGCATTGACTTTCTAAATCATCATCTATTTCACTTCGAATCATTCTTAAAAATGTTTCATTCGAACTGACAACTGTGCTGTGCAAATCTGCCGTAACAAAAACAGAAAGAATAACCGAAATTAAAAACGGTATACTCCATACAATAAAATATGTTTTAAGCAACTGATGCTTAACACTTGTATTATTTCTTTTAAGTCGCACAATCGTCACCTCTTCTCTATCGTCAAAACCGACATATACTAATTATAATTTAACATCCCGAAAAAATCAACAAAATTAATTTTGTAAAATTTTCTTAATTTTCTATTTTTTATTATAAGACCATATGTATAAAAACGCAACGTATAAAAAGTTTAAAAAGCATACATATTTTTCAAAAAAACTTTTAATTCAGGCAAATATCTGTTTTTTTATTAAAATTAGTATGTTTTTTAAAAAATTGGGCGGTTTAAATAGCTTACAAGGTATGATAGAATGAAAACGTAAAATCTAACAAGACCAAAACAAACCAGTCTTGAAAGGAGAAAATTATGGGAACTTATGAATCAATTATTTCAGCAAACAAAGCCTTTATTGATGAAACCTGGGAAAAGATTGATAAAAAGCTGCAGATTGTAGCTCCTAAAAATCGAGACAAGCTTCCTTCAATGTCAATAAACGGTAAATACAACGACCATTCTGAAGATATGCCCGATGCGTGGACAAACGGTTTTTGGCCGGGTATTATGTGGCTTATGTATGCCGGAACAAAAAATGATATGTATAAAGATATTGCAATCCGCGGTGAAGAACTGTTAGAAACAGCTGCCGCAAATTATGATTGTCTTTATCACGATGTTGGCTTTATGTGGCACATATCAAGCGGTGCTCATTATCGTATAACAGGTGATTTAAAAGCCAAAAGCCGTGCTATGTATATGGCAGCAAGCCTTGCATCAAGATATAATATGAACACAAAAAGCATTCGCGCTTTTCAGGAAGAACACAGAGCGACCTGGGTTATAATCGACAGTCTTATGAATCTTCCTCTTCTTTACTGGGCAAGCCGTGAAACAAACGACCCTCGTTTTTCACTTTTCGCTCAGAGCCATGTAGATACCGTTCTTGAAAATCATGTGCGTAAAGACGGAAGCACCAATCATATTTTATCATATGATTTACATACCGGCGAGTTTTTAGGAGTTCTTCCGGGACAGGGCACAGGAGCTTTGGATTCTTCGTGGACACGCGGTCAGGCCTGGACTGTTTACGGACTAACTTTAAGCTATATTCATACTCAAAAAGAGGAATATTTAAATGCCGCAAAAAACGCCGCTCACTATTTTATTGCAGCAGTAAGCGACAACGACTATGTTCCGCAGTATGATTTCCGTCAGCCATACGACTGCAAGGATGTTGACACATCAGCCGGCGCTATTACCGCCTGCGGTTTGATCGAGCTTGCAAAGGTTGTTCCTGAATGCGAAAAAGCTATGTATTTAAATGCTGCAATCAAAATGGTAAAAGCATTAGCAGAACGCTATTGTGACTGGACTGAAAATGACGATGCAATTCTGCAGGGAGTTGCCGCATCTTCAAAGGTTATGAATGTTTCTAATGTTTTCGGTGAGTATTATCTTATCGAGGCAATTTATAAATTAAAAGGCTTTGAGCCAATGTTCTGGTAAAATTATTAAGGAGGAAATAACTATGAGTACAGTTAAAATTGGTGTGTTCGGAGCAAAACGCGGTATGGAAATGATAAATATGCTGATGGGGTATCCTGATGCAAAACTCGTTGCCATATGTGACAAGCATCAGCCTCTGCTTGATGAATGTGCTGAAAAAGCTCGCGAACACGGGTTAAAAATAGAACTTTTCGCAGACTTTGAAGACTTTTTTGAATGTGATATGGATGCAGTTGTTTTAGCTAACTACGCTGTTGAGCACGCGCCATATGCAATTCGCTTTATGAACTCAGGCAGACACGTTTTGTCTGAATGCTTGCCTGTTCAGACTATGAAAGAAGCCGTAGAACTGGCAGAAACAGTAGAAAAAACCGGTAAAATTTATGCTTTGGCAGAAAACTGCTGTTTCTTTAAAAATACTTTTGAAATGTACAGACGTTACCGCCGCGGTGACATCGGCGAGGTTACATATGCCGAGGGTGAATATGTACATCCTTTTGAAACATTAAAAGAGATGGCAGGCTTTACATACGGCGATAAAAATCACTGGAGATATCATATTTATTCTACATATTATTGCACACACAGCTTAGGCCCACTGCTCTACATCACGGGATTAAGACCTGTACGGGTAATAGGTATGGAAGTTCCGCCTACTGATTTTATGAATCAGGCAGGATATAATAAAGGTGTAGCCGGAGCAACCTTGATTCAGCTCGAAAACGGCGCTGTTATTAAAAATCTTGTTGGTTCTTTAAGAAAGCTTCCTCTCATCTGGAACTATCAGCTTTACGGAACAGCAGGCTGTATGGAAACAGACCGTTGGAAACATCATATGCTTAATGTTTATACCGATAACGAGGTTGACGGCATAAAGGGCAGAAGCTATTATGAATGTAAGCCGGTATTTGAAAATGAGCTTACAGCCAAAGTTAAAGGACATGGCGGCGCAGACTTTTATGCGACACATTACTTTATCCAGAGCATCTTAGGTGATGAAGAAGCACGCAAGCTTTCTGTCGACGTTTACAAAGCTCTTGATATGACCATCCCCGGTATATTAGGATACCGCTCTATTTTAGGCGGTAATATTCCGATAGACATTCCTGATTTCCGTATCAGAGAGTGCCGCGAGCCTTTTCGTTGCGACATTGCATGCACCGACCCGAAGGTTGCAGGAGCATCATTGTTGCCTGTTAACTCATTTGGGGATAAAAACATTCCGGATTCTGTCTATAAAATGATGGAAGAACTTTGGAAAGAAGGCGAAGCTGAAAAGGCAGCTCAGCAAAAATAATTGCATTTGTAAAAATACCCATCATTGTTATAAGGAGCTGTCGCAAAAACGCAACAACTCCTTATAACACATAAATTTAAAAATTTTTTCAAAAAACACTTGCATTTTATGTCAAGTCGTGTTATAATACTATTCGTTGTTCAGCAAATGATATGCGCCCGTAGCTCAGCTGGATAGAGTGTTCGGCTACGAACCGAAAGATCAGGGGTTCGAATCCCTTCGGGCGTACCAAAATAACCGTGTACGCTTTAGTGTATGCGGTTATTTTTTATATTCGAGGGATTCGAACCCTGTGAGGGTTTTTGCGTAAAGAAAACAGTCCGGTGGACTGTTTTTAGCAAAAAGGTGCGAGTCCGGTACCAAAATGCAAAGCATTTGGGTGGACGAGCAAGCAAGACGCGTAGCGGATGTATCCCTTCGGGCGTACCACGTCGCGGCAAGCTTCTTAGCTTGCCGTATTTTTTTGCAAAAATACGGCTTCGCAATATCCGCTGCCTCTCCTTTTTCCCACAAAGCTAATGCTTTGAGGGAACCCTTTTGCGTGTACACTTTAGTGTATGCGGTTATTTTTTATATTCGAGGGATTCGAACCCTGTGAGGGTTTTTGCGTAAAGAAAACAGTCATTTATTTTTACACATTTCTTTTTTAATCGTATTGACAATCGAAAAAAATTATTTTATAATATTTATTATAATAGCAAACGTTTGCAAAAGGTGGTTTTATGAACAAAGGCACACTTAAATATATAGCAAAAGAGCTCGGTCTTTCTGCATCTACGGTTTCTCGTGTTGTAAACGGAAAGTACGAGGGCAATGAAAAAACCAAGCAGCGTGTTTTAGATGCACTCGAAAAGCATTCATACATACCAAACGAGGTGGCGCGCTCGCTGCAGAAATCCTCGACCGAAACAATTGCCGTAGTTTTGCCCGATATTTCTGAAACCTTTTTTGGAACGATTGTAAAAGAAATCGAAAACGAGGTATCTGACAGCGGATATATGCTTATATTGGCCGATACCCACGAAAAAGCAGAAAAAGAACGAAAATATCTTGATATTTTATATAAGCGCAGAGTTGATGCTTTGGTTTTAGCCACTATCGACTCAAGCGGTGATGCCGTAAGCAAATTTATCGCCAACGACATTCCCGTAGTTTTTATTGATAATATACCAAAGCTTGACGGAATAAGCGCAATAACAATAGACAATAAAAAAGCAGGTCAGATTGCGGTTGATTACCTTTTATCCTGCGGTCACAGACAAATAGCTACGATAATCGGTTCTACATCCGAAACCACCGGTGCAGACCGTCTGGCAGGATACTGCTCTGCTCTTTCAGACAATAATATAGAAAAAAATGATTCTTTAATAAAATTCGGTGACTATAAGCTTGATTCAGGCTACAAGGCTATGTGCGAATTACTGGATAACCGTAATAAAGCACCTTTTACAGCAGTCTTTGTTACATCAGAGCAAATGACCTACGGAGCATTGCGAGCAATACGCGACCGAAGCTTAAACGTTCCTGACGATATATCTGTAATAGGCTTTGATATTCACAATTTAAAAGACGACAGACGTCAAATGATTACGACCATTCGACAGCCGGAGGATGTAATCGGCAAAAATGTAGGCGAATTACTTTTAAAATATTTGAGCGAAAACGATACAGCAAAAGAAGAAACGCGTATATTTTTAGAGCCTTTTCTTCAAAAGGGCGATACAGTAAAAAAGCTTTAAAAAAGAAAAATATTTTATATAAAATATTTTTTTATTCTTAATTGCAAACGTTTGCAATTGATATGAGGTGATCAAATATATGAAAATTGCAATAGGTTCTATTCAATGCGAGGGTAACAGCTTAACCCCTATTTACACCAAGTTCGAAGACTTCGACTACGCCCCGGGCGAAGCAATGTATGAAAAAATAAAGGTCGTTGACTTTTTCCGCGAAAACGGATGCGAAATTATCCCTACCATCTATGCACACGCTCTTCCGGGCGGCGCCGTTATAAAAGAAGACTTTTTGCGTCTTGCAAACGAGCTGGTAGATGCCATTCCGGCAAATGATATAGACGGCGTTTGGCTTTATCTTCACGGAGCAATGTATGTTGAAGAAATCGGTTCAGGCGATACATACTTGTTAAAATTATTGCGTGATAAGATAGGCTATGACATTCCGGTTTGTGTTGCTATGGACTTTCACGCAAACAACACCGATGAAATTGCTGGTTTAGCAAACTGCATAACAGGCTTTCGTACCGCTCCGCACTGCGATCATACCGAAACCCAGTTGCGTGCGGCAAAGCATCTTTTAACCTGTATTAAAGAAAATATTTTGCCAAAGCCGCAGATGGCAAGAGCAAATGTAGTAATTTGCGGCGATGCCGTTCAGACAGCACTCGAGCCTTTAAAGAGTATTATGGAAGAGGCAGAACGATTAGAAGAAGAAACCGAAGATATTTTATGCGTTCAGGTATTTAACGGTCAGTCGTGGGTCGATGAGCCATATATGGGACCAAGCTTTGTAGTAACACACAAAAACGATACCGAGCTTGCCAAAAAATATGCCGAAGCCTTAGCATTAAAATTTTATAAAGCAAGACACGATTTTAAATTTTTAATCGAGGCTTTAGAGCCGACCGAGGCAATAAAGACCGCTATTTCGGCAACAGAGCAGGTGTTTATATCCGACTCCGGCGATAACACCACCGCAGGAGCGGCAGGCGACAATGCATATATGATAAACCGCATTAAAGAATCAGGTGCAAAAAATGTACTTATCGCAGGAATTGCAGACTCCCCTGCTTGCGATGCGTGCTATGCAGCAAACATCGGTGACACATTAACTCTGAACATAGGCGGAAGTCTTGATAAAAACAGCGAAACAACCCAAATAACCGGCAAGCTTATTCATAAAGGTGATATTTTATCATATACAGGCGCAAACGCCGGTCCGTCTGCTACCTTAGACTGTGTGGATATGACCGTAGTTATAACAAAAAACAGAGCTGCTATGTGCCGTCCTGATATTTTTGAATCAATCAGCCTTGATTTTTCAAAATATAAAATTGTTGTTGTAAAGTTAGGGTATCTTTTCCCCGAGCTTGCAAAGGCTGCCAAAAGAGCAATTTTAGCATTTACCCCCGGCGGCTCAACCGAGCATTTAAAGGATATGAATATGAAAAATATCAGAAGACCTATGTTTCCTTTAGATGATAATTTCATTAACGTATAAAACATATAACAATGTTTTAAATAAAAAATTATATAAAAAGGAGTGAAGTTTCATGGCATACTACAATATGGCTGAAACCGAAAAAAGAATTAAGCAGGTAAGAGAAATTTTAAAAGCAAAAAATTTAGATGCAGCACTCATCTATTTTGATGAATTAAACGTTGCAAACGGCTGGTATTTAACCGGTTGGTGCGGACAGTTCGAAAAAGGTTCTGTTCTTATCCCGACAGAAGGCGAGCCTATCCTTTTAGGCGGTCCTGAATCAGAGCCGTTTGCAAAAATGAACTCAGCTATAACAAAAGTTCGTTGTTTCCCTGTATTTATGGTTCCGGATGAGGAATACCCGAACGCTACTATCATTAACTTTAAACAGCTCGATGAAGAGTTAAAGAGCGAAGGTACTGTATTAAAACGTATCGGTTTTGTTGGTACTGCTACAATTCCGCATCAGGTTTACTGCGATTTCGTTGAAGGCTTTGGCGGTGTTGAAATGGTTGACATCACAGATGAATACGAAACTCTTCGTGCTTATAAATCTGACTGGGAGGTTGCTCAGATTCAGAAAGCTACAGAGCTTTGTGATGTTGCATACGACAAAATGATGGCTCAGATTAAACCGGGTGCATATGAGTTCGAAGTTGCAGCAGCAGGTGAAGCATACTGCCGTGCAAACGGTGCAACCAGCTTTGCATACTCAACAATTGTTGGCTCTGGCGAACGTGCTAAGGCTGTTGTTCCTACCGCTACCAACAAGCCTATGGAAGATGGCGAGCTTGTTATGATTGGTATTGCTCCCCGTTTTAACGGTTATGCAGGAACATTTGGCGATACAATCCCTGTTAACGGCGTTTACACTCAGAAACAGAAAGACTTATTAAACCATATGCGTGAAACCTTCAGACTTACACGTGAAATGTTAAAGCCGGGTATGACAGGTCGCGAAATTGATGTTCCCGGTCGTCTTTACTACGAAAAACATGGCTTAAAGGATTACATTGTTTGTCCTTTTGCTCATTCAATCGGTCTTATGGAAGCAGAATCTCCATTCTTCGGACCTAACGGTGATTTTGTTCTCGTTCCGGGTATGACTGTAATGGTTGACGTAAGCTTCTTCGGACATCCTGACCTTCACGGCGGACGTATTGAAACAGGCTTTGTTATCACAGAAAACGGATGCCGTCCGCTTTCACAGAAAATGTGTGACTACTTTATGAAAGATCTTTAATAAATAAGGAGGATATAACTATGTCAGAAAAAGTTTTAGGATATACAAAATATATGTTCATCGACGGCGACCTGCCGGGTAATGGTGACGATCCGGAGCTTCCGGGTCATGAAGCTATGATGATTACAAATAAAAACACAGTTGATGCTCACATCAAAGTAAATCTTTACTTTGAAGATAAAGAACCTGTTAAGGGACTTACCCTTATCGTTCCTGCAGAAAGAGTTATCTGCGTAAGAATGGATTTACCTATCTGCGAAGAAAAATTCCAGATTCCTTTCGGTCAGTACTCTGTTGAGCTTGATTCTGATATTCCCGTATGTGCAAGCTACGGCCGTCTTGACCGCCGTCATAATCTGGGTTACTACTCAACCGGATATTGCTGCGTATAATAGAGGGGCGGTACAATGAAAAGATTTATTTTGTACTCTGACTTAAAGCCCGAAAAGGTTGAAGATTATGTAACAATTCACAGAAATGCCTGGCCCGAAATATTAGAAATCATTTCGGCAAGCAACATACATAATTATTCAATAAGCGTTCGCGGCACTCAGGTTTTTACTTACTATGAGTATACCGGCGATGATTATGATGCAGATATGGCAAAGATGGAAGAATACCCCATCATGCAAAAATGGTGGTCTTTTACAAAACCTTGCTTTTTGCATCATGACGAAGGAAAATATTATGAAGACTTAGATGAAGTTTTCTATTTGAAGTAAATATAAAAAAAATAACTTCGCAATTATTTGCGAAGTTATTTTTTTATATTATTCTTGCCTTTAAACGTTCTGCGCTAAATTTGCCAACCCTAATTATTCACCAAGCATATCAATAGTTGTAACTGCTTCGCCTGCTTTAGTAACACGTTCGTATGCTAAGGTTGCGATACAAACATCTGGGCTGCCCATACCAACCAATTCGCACATTAAGCGCTCTTCAGCATTCTGACGTCCCGGCTTTTTGCCTGCTACGATTTCAGGAAGCTCTGCCGCAAAATCGTCGGCGGTAATTTCGCCGCGTTCTGCCATCGGTAAGAACTGACCTCTGTGCATACCCTGAGCAATGTGGTCTAAGTAAATTTTATCAAACTTTCTGGCAATGTCATCTGAAACTTCCTGGAACGAACCCATTGTAAGAACTAAGCTACCGGGTTTGCACCATGGTTCTTCAACTAAAACCGCATTTGCTGTAGTAAGCGTAATAATAACATCAGACTCTCTGCAAGCTTCTTCGTTTGATTCGTAAGGTACGATATCGAAATCAGCATCCGGGAAGTATGATGCAAAACGTTCACGAGCTTCTTTAGAAATATCGCAAATTCTAAGCTCTTTAATTTTATGTAAGCGACTGATGCAGGTTACTGCATAAAATGCCTGACGGCCTGCACCGATAACTGTGATGATGTCGCTTTTAGCAGCTAAATATTTCATAGCAACTGCAGGCTGAGCACCTGTACGAGCATCTGAAATCCAATCTCCGCAGATAAGCGCACGTAAAAATCCGTCGTGCGGATTTGTTAATAACAGATTTGAACGAATAAACGGCAAACCTTTTTTCGGGTTGTCTGAATATCCGCCAACAACTTTAATACCGGCTGAATCAATAGGTCCGATGTATGAAGGCATTGAGTTAAACCAACCATTAACACCAGCACTGCTCATATCGGTTGTGATTTTCGGCGGCATAATAACCTTTCCTTCGCCATACCATTTCCATGTGTTTTCAACCTGTTCGATAACGTCATCAATTGAAACATATTTTTTTACTAATTCATTTGTAATAATAACTGTTTTCTGCTCCATTTTATAATTCCTCCCATTATTTTAATGTGCATTAACATATTATCATATTATCTGACAATTTGCAAGATAATATCTAACCAAAAACTGATATTTTTTTTGTGCAAAATTGTATAATTTTATAGTTTGATGTTTTATATTTTTTAAATACTTTACAATCTTAAAAAAAACATATATAATATATTTATTAGTATCGAAAGGGGTATATTAGACTTGAAGGTAAATCCTATCGTCAACAAACAGAAATACGAATCTGTTGCTGACCAGATAATTTTATTAATTAAAAATAACACTTTTACAGAGGGAAGCCGTCTGCCTACCGAGGCTGACCTTGCCGCAATGTTTCAAATAGGAAGAAGCTCTGTGCGAGAGGCAATAAAGAGCCTGCAGATGGCAGGAATTGTAACCTCTACTGCCGGCAAAGGCACATTTGTATCCGAAAATGCTATGACCGCAATTTCGAGCTGGGATTTAGGCGAGCTTATTATGGATGAAAGTGCTCTTTCTGAGCTTGTCGAAATACGTTATATTTTAGAGCCTGCCGCTGCATTTTTGGCAGCAACACGTCGCACCGATGCAGATATTTTGCAAATGAAAGAAGCAATTAACAATATGCATGGTGTTAAAGACAAATCTCATATGTTAAGGTTCGGCCATCAATTTCACTCTGCTCTTTTAAACGCAAGCAAAAACAGAGCAATTATTCAGTTTCATGATTCGATTTCGCAACAGCTTTTAAAAATGCGTGAAAAAGACTTTCTTACGCAAGAAGTTTACGACCGCGACTTAACTTCACATCAAGAAATTTTAGATGCAATAATAGCATCTGACAGTATTTTGGCAGAACAAAAAATGCGTGAGCATCTTTTAAAGGATTACTCAGGATATATGACAGACCCCAGATTATAAATAAAAAATAACTTCGCCTATGCGGAGTGTTCTTAAGGATACTTATAAGTCAAAAGCCGAGTTTGCCATAATAGGCAAGCTCGGCTTTTAGCAAGGCTTCCCCTTGAGGGGAAGCCTTTGTTACTGTCCTTGACAACACTGCTCTTAGGCAAAGTTATTTTTTATTTAGTCACCCAAACAAGCATATAACACATTTCTCAGTCTAGGCTGATAATAATCTTCTTTAGGATTTATCATATGATGCGAATAAACAGCTGTTAAGTTAAGCTCAGGGTCAATAATAACTGTTGCGCCTGCTGCGCCGCCCCAGCCGAACTCACCTATCGAACCGTTAGAACCGCTTTTTGCTCTGTCTATCATCGTGCGTACACCTAAGCCATATCCATAGCCTACGTGTTGCTTCCAGTTAAAATCTACAGACTGTACTTCATTTAACTGATTTGTTCTTAAAAGCTCAACTGTTCCTGACGATAAAATACGATTGCCGTTTAAACCCTTACCCTTGTTTGCAAGTGCTGCTGTAAATTTTGCATAATCTTCTAACGAGGTAATTATTCCGGCACCGCCGCTTTCATATTCTTCACCGAACACCAAAATATTTTCTTTTCCTTCGTTTACAACAACACCGTCATTTTTTGTTCCATTTTGTTGTTGCTCTACTATATCGACACTAACCGCCCCAACGCAACGGTATTGCTGAGCCATTTTTTCATAGCCTTTGTCAGAAAGATGATAGCAAGTGCTTTTCATATCGAGTGGTTCAAAAATATTTTCACGCATATAGTCGCTGAACTTTTTACCCGATATAACCTCAATAACCGCCGCAAGCACATCGTGACACATACTGTACTTCCAGCGCTCCCCAGGATGAAAATCAAGCGATTCTTGCGCAAGATGCTTGATGACAGTCATTGTATCCATTTTACCATTTGTTGCTTTTTGCGCTTTTTCGTAACACGGCAGAGTGGTATCATACGTAAGGCCGGCAGTCATAGTAAATAAATGACGCATTGTTATGGGCGATTTTGCATTAACCAATTCTCCGCTTTCGGTTTTTACATACATATCACGAAACTCGGGAATAAAATCATATAAAGGGTCAGACAGTAAAAATTTGCCCTGTTCATAAAGCTTTAGCGCCGCCGTAACTGTTGCAGGCTTTGAACAGGAATATATATTAAATAATTCGCTACCACACATTTTAATTTTATTTTCTAAATCGGAATAGCCTGACTGATAAGAAAATACCTCTTTGCCGTCTTTATATACGACAATTGAATTTCCGGGGATTATCCAATTTGTGAGCGAGTCCATAAAGTCTTTCATATATTGAAAATTCATTCTCATTCCCCCGACATTATAATAAGTAAAAATCCGAATACCAAAAGGCATTCGGATTTTTGGTGCCGCTGACCGGAATCGAACCGGTACGGATTATTCATCCGACAGATTTTAAGTCTGTTGTGTCTGCCAGTTCCACCACAGCGACAATGATGTTTTAGTTCAAAAGCTTGAGCCACTTCTGAATACCTTTAATATTATATCACACAAAATATGGCTTGTCAAGTAATAATTGTCGATATTATTAAAGTTTTTCTCATTTATTTTTGCAAGATAAAACAGGTCATAACATTAAGTTATGACCTGCACTGATTATGCTTCGTATTCGTATCCCAGTTTTATAGCCTGAACGTTTTTCTCTAAAAGCGCTGCCTTGCTTGGCGGAACACTCTTTTCAAGACCTTTGCTTATTTCATCAAGTGTATAAAGACCTGTTGCCTTTAACATCTGACCAACAACAACCATATTTGCCAGGCTATCAAGACCGGCTTCACGCGCAAGCTGAGTTGCAGGAATCGGGAATACATTAACATCTTTGCGCTCTACCTTGCGCTCGATTAATGAGCTGTCGTAAACAATGTAGCCGTTTTCTTCTACAAGATTTTCAAATTTGTCGAGCGACGGGCGATTCATTGCAATTAAAATATCCGGATTCGGAATAACCGGTGAACCAACCGGTTCATCAGAAACAACAACGCTGCAGTTCGCAGTACCGCCACGCATTTCAGGACCATATGACGGAAGCCAGGAAACTTCACGCTCTGCTTTTAATCCTGCGTAGGCAATTACTTTACCTGCAAACAAAATACCCTGTCCACCAAAACCTGCTAAAATGATTTTACCGTTTTTCATGTTTATATCTCCTCTATGTTTAAGTATATTTATCTATTCTGTCACCCTGCGTATATCAGCACCCAGAGCTTTAAATTTTTCTTCCATTTTTTCATATCCACGGTCAATATGTTGAATTTCGTGAATTTCGGTAGTTCCCTTTGCCATAAGACCTGCAATAACCATACCTGCACCGCCGCGTAAATCTGTCGCACTTACAACTGCACCCTCTAAGCGATTAACACCATTTATTACCGCAGTTTTGCCGTCAACACGTATATCTGCACCCATTCGTCTTAACTCGTCAACATACTGAAAACGTGAATCCCACACGCTTTCGGTTACTACGCTCGTACCTGATGCAATCGACAAAAGCGATACAATCTGTGGCTGCATATCCGTCGGGAATCCGGGATAAGGCAAAGTCTTTACATTTGCATTTTTAATCTCGTCTGTTCCCACTACGTGAATAGCATCGTCAAGCTCTGTAACCTTTGCACCTATTTCAATAAGCTTTGCACTTACAGATTCCATATGCTTAGGAATTATGTTTTTAACTAAAATATCTCCGCCGGTTGCAGCTGCGGCAATCATAAATGTTCCTGCTTCTATCTGGTCGGGAATTATAGAATATGTTCCGCCTTTTAACTTTTCAACGCCACGAATTTTTATTACGTCTGTTCCTGCGCCCTTAATATCTGCGCCCATTGCATTTAAAAAGTTGGCTACATCCACTATATGCGGCTCTTTTGCAACATTTTCGATTGTAGTATTGCCTTTAGCCAAAACTGCCGCAAGCATAACATTAATTGTTGCACCAACACTCACAATATCAAGATACACCGACGAGCCTGCAAGCTCTTTTGCTGATGCCTTTACAATCCCCTCGCAGCTAACCTCTGCGCCCAATGCACGAAAACCCTTTATGTGCTGGTCAATCGGTCTTGAGCCAAAGTTACAGCCGCCGGGCATTGCAACCTCTGCCTTGTTAAAGCGACCCAAAAGCGCCCCCAAAAGATAATACGATGCTCTCATTTTACGCACCATTTCCTGCGGAGCGGTCTGCTTGTCCATACAAGAGCAGTCAACTTTCAGTGTATATTTATCTAAAAACTCAATTTTAGCACCCATATGCTCCATAATGCCGACAATAACGTGAACATCTCTTATATTCGGCACATTTTCAATGATGCATACGCCATCGACTAAAATTGCAGCAGGTATAATCGCAACAGCAGCATTTTTTGCTCCGCTTATACTAACTTCACCGTGAAGCTTTTTGCCCCCGCAAACAACTATTTTATCCAAAAGCTACACCGCCTCAATCTATATAATTTGTCATCTGTTAATTCTTTACAAACGGATATAAATATCCCATCTATCATATTATATCATTTCTGTAGAAAAAATCAATATTTTTTAAGCATATTTTTTAAATATAAGAAATATTTTGTATTTTTTTAAATAAACCTTTTACAATTGCAAATTTTTGTAGTATAATTAAAATATGTATAACAATTTTTAGGAGGAACATTATGCAGGAACAACCAAAGAATAATGGACAAGTAACTGACTTAAACGAAATTTTACAGGTTCGCCGCGACAAGCTTGCACAGCTGCAGGCAGAAGGCCGCGACCCGTTTTGTGAGGTTAAATATGATAAAACGCACTCTGCTGCTCAAATCGTAGAGGCTTTTGACGAATTCGAAGGCAAAGCCGTTAGCATTGCAGGCCGTCTTATGTCAAAACGCGGAATGGGTAAAGTTATGTTCTGCGACATTGCTGATATTACAGGAAGAATTCAGCTTTTTGTAAAAAAAGATGCTTTAGAAGATGCATATGACGATTTTAAAAAGCTCGACATCGGTGATATTATAGGCGTAAAGGGCGAAGTATTTAAAACTAAAACTGAAGAAATTTCTATTAAAGTATCAGAGTATACTCTGCTTACAAAATCTCTTCAGCCGCTCCCCGAAAAATTTCACGGTCTTACAGATACCGACACACGTTATCGTCAGCGCTATGTTGATTTGATTATGAACAGCGAGGTAAAGGATACCTTTATCAAGCGTTCTAAAATTATCGCTAGCATCAGAAGTTACCTTAACACTCAGGGATTTTTAGAGGTTGAAACCCCAATGCTTGTTGCGAATGCAGGCGGTGCTGCAGCACGTCCGTTTGAAACACATTTTAACGCTTTAAGCGAAGACTTTAAGCTTCGTATTTCTCTTGAGCTTTATTTAAAAAGACTTATTGTCGGCGGTCTTGAAAAGGTTTACGAAATCGGCCGTGTTTTCAGAAACGAGGGCTTGGATACACGTCACAATCCCGAATTTACTTTAATGGAGCTTTATCAGGCATATACCGACTATCACGGTATGATGGATTTAACAGAAAATCTTTACCGTCACGTTGCTCAGGAGGTTTTGGGAACAACCAAAATCGTATATAACGGAATTGAAATGGACTTAGGTAAGCCGTTTGAAAGAATTACTATGGTTGATGCAGTTAAAAAATATGCAGGTGTAGATTTTGATGAAATCAAAACATTAGAAGAAGCACGCGCAGCAGCAGACGAGCATCACGTTCATTACGAAGACAGACATAAAAAGGGCGACATCTTAAGCCTGTTCTTTGAAGAATTTGCAGAAGAACATTTAATTCAGCCTACCTTTGTTATGGACCACCCGATTGAGATTTCTCCGCTTACAAAGAAAAAGCCCGAAAATCCCGAATACGTTGAACGTTTCGAGTTCTTTATGAACGGATGGGAAATGGCAAATGCATATTCAGAGCTTAACGACCCGATTGACCAGCGCGAACGCTTCCGTGCTCAGGAAGAGCTGCTTGCTCAGGGTGATGAAGAAGCTAACACAACAGACGAAGACTTTATGAATGCTTTAGAAATCGGTATGCCTCCTACGGGCGGCATCGGATTCGGTATCGACCGTATGTGTATGCTGCTCACAGATTCAGCTGCCATTCGCGATGTTTTGCTCTTTCCGACGATGAAAAGTCTCTCCGACAAGTAAGATTGCGAAGCAATCGAAACGAGCCGATAGCGAGCAAAAAGCCATACTGTGTATGGCGCGAGCGCGAGAGACCGAATGCATGCGAAGTGAGAAACGCTTCCATTATATAAATAACGCGTTTCGAACGGAGTCGTAGAAAAGTTTGGATAAATAATCTTATAAAAGTAACCCAAAAGCATCGTACGATGCTTTTGGGTTACCTTTTTTTAAACCCCTCGCCTCTTACCTCTCTTACATCTGAAATGATTGTAAATGCCTTGTCATCAATCTCTTTTATTTTGTCTAAAAGATGCGGAATCTCACGGCTTTTTACAATGCACATTAGCATCTTGCCGTCATTTTTATTATAACAGCCCTGACTGTAAATGGCGGTTACTCCTCTTTTTATATCCTTTAAAATTTCAGCAGATATTTTTTCATAGCTATCCGAAATTATAAAAACAGATTTTGCATAATTTCCTCTGACTAAAATGTTGTCCGTCACCCTGCTGCTTATATAAAGCGATACAACCGAATAAAACATAACATTATAATTTTTAAATACAATTCCGGATATTGTTATGACAACAGCATCAAGAATTAATATAAAAGTTGCAACAGATATATAAGGACTTTTTTTATTCAGCATAAGCGCAGCAAAGTCACTGCCGCCGGTTGATGCCTCTTTAAGAACGGGCAGACCAACACCGACCCCTGCTAAAACTCCGCCAAAAACCGAAGATATTAACACATCATCAGAAAAAGCTCCGAACAGTTTTGTTATTTCTAAAAATATCGGCAAAAAAACAATTCCGACAGCCGTTTTTATAACCGATGTTTTGTCAAGCAGTTTGTATCCGAAAATGAATAAAACTGCGTTTATTATAAGCGAGGTTACAGAAAGCGGAATGTTTAAAACATAATAAAGCATTGTGGCTATACCGCTTACCCCTCCGGTCGAAATTTTGCACGGCAGTAAAAAACAGTTAACTGCAACGGCTATAACAAATGCTCCGAAAATGATATATAAATAATCTATAATATATTTTTTTAAATTTTTCATATTTTTCCTCCCCTATATTTTAGTAATATTATTCCTTTTTTAACAAATTACATACCGGTTGTAAACTTTTTGTGACTATAGAGGCTGATTTTAAAAATAACTTGAATGTTAGTTTTGTATATGCTATAATTTATACATATAGAATTTTATATTTAAGAAAAGGTGAATTTAAAGATGAACGAAAGACAAAATACTGAAAAAAAAGGCTTTAAAGCAAAGTGGGACAACTATTGGTATTATTATAAAATGCATACCTGGGCAGCTATCTTCATTATTTTTGTTATGGTAGTAACCATTTCGCAGTGTGTGCAGACAGTAAAGCCCGACGTTACAATCGACCTTGTAACATCTGTTGCCGTTGCAGACAGCAACATTCCTTTAGCAGGTGTTTTTGATGACGTTATAGTTGATGCTAACAACGACGGCAAAAAGCAGCTTAACATCGCAACTCTTTATCTGCCTGAAGAACTTAAATCAGAGCAGGATATTGCCATGCAGCAAAAGATGATGATTGAGCTTGCTGCCGGAGAAGTTTCGCTGTTTATATTTGACAAAATGAATATCGACAGATATATTACGCAAGATGCTTTTTCTCCGCTTTCAGATTTTATTGACATTACTCCTTATGAAAATATCGAGGGTAAGCTTATAAAACGCGATGATGTAGCATACGGCATAAGCTTAAAAGGCAGCCAAAAGCTTTCTGAGCTTGGCTTTGTCGTTGATGATTTATATGCAGTATTTCGTTTTGTTCCGCGCGAAGCGCAAAAAGACGAGGCTAAGCTTTCAGAATATAAAAATGCCGCTGCGATTTTACAGGAATTATTAAAATAATAGTCAGGATGTGTTGTTATGCAAGCAACATGCAAATTTACTTCTGATGAAGAAAACATCTTGTTTGAAGCATTTATATCAACGGGCGACAAAAAATCCCGTGATTTAATACTCAAAAAGTATGACTATCTTCCTCAGATTCTCGCCCGGCGTTTTACGGGGCGCGGTATAGAGTTTGACGATATATATCAAAGCGCAAGCATAGGTCTTTTTAATGCTTTAACGCGTTATAATCCTAAAAAAAACATACGTTTTGCCACTTACGCAACACCAACAATAATTGGTGAAATAAAAAGGCTTTTCAGAGATAAAGGTCACTTTATAAAAGTACCGCGCAGAATTTATGAAATATTCAGCAAGGCTAACAAAATAAAAGCTGCCCATCTGTTAGAAAACGGAGAGCAGTTATCCAGTACCGAGCTCGCTGAGCTTGCAGGTGTGCCTGAAGACCAGATGCGCGCGGCACTCGAGTGGGGCGATAATCATTTTGTGCGCTCCTTAGAGCAATATATACACAACGATGAAGACGATACGCTTTTTTCTAATTTTTTGGGAACAGAAGATAATAATTTTCTTTTGATAGAGAATAAAGATTTTGTAAAAAAATTTATGAGCGCTTTGTCAGAAAAAGAAAAGCAGTTTGTAAAACTGCGTTATTATGACGAAATGACACAAAGCAACATTGCGCAAAAAATGAACATATCGCAAATGAATGTTTCACGAATGGAAAAACGTGTTTTGGCAATGCTTAAAAAGATGTATTTTGATACAGTAGGAGTATAAAAAGGTTGTTGCAATGCAACAACCTTTTTTATATTTACTTAAATGTAACAACAGTAACTCCCATCTCTCCCTCGCCGTAGCGACCTGCACGGTATTCTGAAACCAACGGATGACGTTTTAAATATTCGCCTATACCGCTTCTTAAAACTCCCGTTCCTTTTCCGTGAATAATTGTTACTGTGTGAAGAGAGGACATAATTGCCTCATCTAAATATTTATCAACAACCAAAAGCGCTTCTTCTAACATCATACCACGCACATCAATCTCGGTTTTTGCAGTTTTAACCTTGCCCGAAGCAACACGGTGCGTGCTGATTGTTTTGTTCTGTTCTTTGGTTTGTTCTTTATCTGCCGCAAGGTCTGTCAGCGGAATTTTCATTTTCATTATTCCTGCCTGAACCTGCACCTTGCCTGATTTATCAGGCATTGACAATACAGTTGCCTGCTGGTCAAGCGAAACAATTATAACCAAATCGCCGGGTTTAACATTTTTAAGCGGCTTTCGGTTTTGATTTTTCACACCGCCGTTTCTATCCTGCAATTTTTCACTCTGCTCTCTCAGAGCCGCACGAGCCTGCTCTGCCTGCTGCATTGCATCTTTAATGGGAGCAGAATCACGAATGGCTCTTATTTCACGGATTATCTTTTGTGATTCTTCTTTTGCCGATTCGATAATTCGCATTGCCTCTGTTCGTGCTTCCTGAAGCAATTTCGCACGCTTTTGCTCCATTTCTTCTGCTTCGCGCCCTGCTTTATCGCGCATACTCTGAGCCGCGCGAGCCATACTTTCTGCACGTTCTTTCTCTCTTTCAGCTCTCTGTCGGCTGCTCTCCAAGCCTGATATTACATCTTCAAGCTTTAAGCTTTCGTCACTTACAAGCTCTTTTGCACGTTGTATTATGCTGACATCTATGCCTAATCTTTTAGATATAGCAAAAGCATTACTTTTACCGGGCACGCCGATTAAAAGCTTATAGGTAGGCGACAGCGTTTTTACATCAAATTCACACGATGCGTTTTCAACACCGTTTGTTGACAGAGCATACATTTTAAGTTCGCTGTAATGTGTTGTTGCAGCTGCTCTTGCGCCACGCGCACGAATATACTCAAGTATTGCAATCGCTAAAGCTGCACCTTCTGTGGGGTCTGTGCCTGCGCCAAGCTCATCTGCCAATACAAGACTTTTATCTGTCACACGTTTTAATATTCCAACAAGATTTACTATATGGGATGAAAATGTTGAAAGGCTTTGCTCTATACTTTGCTCGTCACCTATGTCTGCAAATACCTCGTCAAACACCGCTATTTTCGATTCGTCAGATACGCTGATATGAAGACCCGACTGAGCCATAATGGTAAAAAGCCCTAGTGTCTTTAAAGACACCGTTTTACCGCCCGTGTTAGGTCCTGTAATTACCAAGGTGTCAAACGCATCACCCAGCCAGATATCCACAGGAACAACTTTTTCAGGGTCTAAAAGAGGATGTCTGCCCCTTTTTATATAAATAATTCCGTCTTCGTTTAATTCAGGCGCTACTGCATTCTGACTGATTGAAAGCTTAGCCTTACAGAAAATAAAGTCAAGCTCGTAAAGCGCATTTGTGTTTGTTATAATCGGCTCACGATATTCACTCACATATGCAGTCAGCTCTGCTAAAATTCTGTCTATTTCTTCTTTTTCTTTACCCGATAAATCGGCAAGCTCATTCGAAAGCGAAACCACCGCCATCGGCTCTATAAAAAGAGTTGCGCCCGATGATGACGAATCGTGAACTATACCTTTAATTTCTGCCTTATGCTCTGCTTTTACCGGCACAACAAAACGTTCGCCGCGCATTGTTATAATTGCATCCTGCAATGCCTTCTGATAGTGTGCAGAGGTAATAATTCCGTTTAGTGTTTCTCTTATTTTTCCCTCTAAGTTTTTCATTTTGCGGCGAATCTGATACAGCTCGGACGATGCAGCGTCTGCGATTTCATCTTCGCTCAAAATTGCTTCGTCTATCCTTGTTTCGACGGGCTTTAGCGGTTCTAATGCCGCAGCTAATGTAAAGACTACCCCATCTTCTAAGGCTTTGTCATCTAAAATATATCCCTTTATTCTGCGCGTAGTCTTTAAAAGGCGGCTGACACCTAAAAGCTCTTTTTGATTCATCATACCGCCGCGCTGTGCCCGCATTAAGGCTGACACTACGTCTGTAATTTTAAATCCGGGAGGATTTCCTCTTCTTAAAATTACACCAACCGCCTCTGTCGTTTCAGCTAAAAGCTCACAAACTTCGCCAAGCTCTGTTTTTGGCTCTAATGCAAGGATACGCTCTTTAACCTTTTCGTTTTCAGAATATTCGCAAAGGCGTTGCAGAATTTTATCAAATTCTAAGGTTTTAAATACTTTTCGGTTCATATTTCATCTCCGCTGACTAATATTTCTTCTTATAAGAAAATACTATCTCCGTCATCCTCTCCGGATTCATCACTTTCTGAAATCATTTCAGCTTTATTCTCATCCGCACTTGATGCAGTAAACGAAATAGGGTCATCTGATTCAGCCGCGCCATCACGCATAATTTGCACACTTGCGGCAGGGCGCACACGAAGTGTCGGTGTATCAGGAAGCGATGCAGATGTAACCTCTAAAAATACCATTTCTGCACCTTTTGGTTCTTCTCCGCTTTCGATTTTAGCTTTTAAGCTGTTTATAATATCATCACTTACAGTAGTTAAAAAGCTGGTCGGTATTGTAAGTGCGTGGTCAAGTCTTTTCAGAGCATCTTCTTTTTTGCCCATCTGATATTCAATTACAGCAACATCATAATATGCCTCACGAAAACCAGGCTCTTTTTCCATTAATTTTTGCGACAGCTCATAAGCTTTTTCAAACTCACCCATTTTCGCATAAGTCTGCATTAAGTTGTCGACAATAATCAAATCGTCACTGTTATAGTCATAAGCTTCTTCATTAAATTCCAATGCTTTTTGTATATTTCCCTGAACCAAATAACAGAAGCCTAGACTTCCGTAAGTAGAACTGTTTTTGTAGGTAGGGAATATTTCTTCAAGTTCTTCAATAGCCTCGTAAAGTCTGCCGGTTTTCATTAAAAGCATAGCATGTGTCGCTTTAGTCTGCGCTTTTTCAAGCGGTTTTTGCGAACGAAATGCCAGCATCGATGACAAAACTTCTTCACATTTTGCTACTCTACCCTCACGCAGAAGATAGTATGCATATGTTATTTTCTGCTCTGTTTTCATTCCCATTTTATAGCCGCGTTCAAACCAGTTCATAGCCTTTATTTTTTGACCTTTGGTATAGTTTCGCATTGCAATCGCCATACAAAAAGCCGAACCTTTTCGGTAAAAAACAACACCAAAAACTAAAAGTGATACCAAAACACCTATAATAAGGCTTATTTGATATGCCTTAAACGCAATATATCCGCCTGCTAAAATTATAATAACATCAATCATTTTTTGACCTCTTTTCGTTCTGCTTCTTAAGAAATAACCCGGTAAAGCTCAGATGCAGCATCTTTTCCAACGTGTTCAACTACGTTTAAAACTTCCATTTTAGCAATTTTTTCGCCAAACTTAAGCTCTAAAACATCACCTACTTTAACGTCATAAGATGCACGCGCAATCTTGCCGTTTACCATAACACGCCCCTGGTCGCAAGCCTCGTTTGCAACCGTGCGGCGTTTTATTATTCTTGAAACCTTTAAAAATTTATCTAAACGCATTTAGTTTACCCCGCTTAAAAATTTTTTCTGTGCCATATTTTTTAAAGCATCGTATATAAGCCTGATTAAAACTACACAACCAATTTCTAAAACAGCTAAAACAAAGCTGTTTAATCTTTGGTCAGATACAAAATTAAGCTTTAATGTCAGCTCGAAAAACTGAATAAATATTGAATGCAGTCCCAGTATCCACATTGTATTTCTGCCTACGTAACTCAAAATTTTTGATTTTTCTAAAAGCTTTGCAAGATATATCATTGCAAAGCATCCGCTAAAGGTACTTAGGTAAAACAAAAAATAATTACCAAAAACCATTGCATTAACATCTACATTCGGCAACGCAGAACGGTTTAATGAGTTAAGCAAAAGCGACAGCGAAATCATAATTAAAAATCCGACTAAAGACGGAATTTTAAAAATAAACTTCTGCACTTTTTCTGCTCGTATAAAGCCACCTGCTGCAAAAAATACTATTCCTGTAAATGCAACATCTATACCCCAGGGCAAGCGTATTTTTAAAACCGGATATATAAAAAATCCTATTAAAGAAAACGCTAAAACAAATATACCTTTTGCTTTTTTTGCATATTTGCATACCGGATACCACAGACATTGAACTGCAAATATGCATGGCAAAAACCACAATGGAATGTTGCATTTTAAGCCCGTTCCTGCACCGCTGCCGTAAATCACACCGACTATAAACTCTTTTACAGCCGCTATATCAATCGCTCTTTCTCTGGTTATATAATAAACAGGTAAAGCTAATATGTTCATTACGATATAAGGAACTAACACTCTTTTGGCAAGCTTTTTTACAAGGCAAAAAAACGATTCATATTTTTCTGCCTTAAAAGTATAACCCGACATCAGAAAAAATATCGGCACGTTTAAAAGATATACTACTTTAAGCATCCCCTCAGGAAGCGGATTGTGTCCATATACCACCAAAAGCATTGCCAAGCCTTTTGCAACATCAATAAAGCCTATTCTTTCTTTTTTCATAGCATCACCCAAAACAAGATGGATTTTAAACTATAAAACCAACCTTTTTATATACCTTGCCGAGCACGCGCTGCGCAATATAATTTGCCTGCTGCGCTCCGTTTTTATATATTTCTTCAACATAAGCCTTGTCTTTTGAAAGCTGGTCAAACTTAGCTCTTATAGGCTCTAAGCTGTCTGCAACAGTTTCGCCGACAGCAAGCTTAAAGTCACCATAACCCTTGCCTGCAAACTCTGCTTCTGCCTCTTCGGTTGTTTTGCCGGTAACAGCACAGTATATATCCAAAAGATTTGAAATCCCCGGTTTGTCAGGACTTTTTCTTATTTCGTTGTCTGAATCGGTTACTGCACGTTTAAACTTACGGATTGTATCGTCTTTTGTTTCGAGCAGTTTAATAAATCCGTTCGGATTCGGGTCTGATTTAGACATTTTACTTTCAGGCGACTGAAGACTCATAATACGCGCACCGGCTTTTGGAATATATGCCTCCGGCACGGTTAAAACATCGCCGTAATGGAAATTAAATCGGTTTGCGATGTCGCGTGCAAGCTCTAAATGCTGAAGCTGGTCGTTGCCTACCGGTACTAAATCAGCCTTATAGAGCAAAATATCTGCCGCCATTAAAACAGGATATGTAAATAAACCTGCATTAATGTCATCTGCGTGTTTTTTAGATTTATCCTTAAACTGTGTCATTCTTGACAACTCGCCCATCTGTGTATTACACGAAAGAACCCACGAAAGCTGTGCGTGTGCCGGCACATGTGACTGAATAAATAATATCGCTTTTTCGGGATCAATTCCGCATGCAATATACTGCATTAAAAGCTCAAGGCTTCTTTTTCTTAACTCTGCCGGAGTCTGACGCACGGTAATTGCGTGCATATCAACTATTGAATAGATGCAGTTATATTCATCCTGAAGATTAACCCAGTTTTTAATCGCACCTAAGTAGTTACCCAAGGTTATATCGCCTGACGGCTGAACCGCAGAAAATATTGTCTTTTTTGTCTGTTCCATATATATTCTCCTAATCTAATTTACTCTTTAAAAGCTCGCCTAAAATTTTAATGCCCTGCTCAATCTTATCATCCGGCATTGTTGAATAGTTAAGACGCAGACAGCTTGTAGGCTTGTTAATGTCTGTCATAAACGCTACGCCCGGAACAAATGCTACTTTCTTTTCAATTGATTCAGAAAGTAATTTTTGTGTATCAATTACCTCAGGCAATGTTACCCAAAGGAATATACCGCCTTCGGGTCTTGTCCACGAAACGTTCTTAGTCGGAAAGTATTTGTCCATACATTCAAGCATCCATTCGCCTCTATGCTTATAGAGAAGACGGATTTTTTCGATTTGTGCATCCAAATCGTAATGCTCTAAATAATAGCTTGCTATCATCTGCGAAAACAGGTTGGTGTGAACATCCGTTGCCTGCTTGCCGACAACAATTTTTTCCATAATGCCTTTATCAAACACCATATACGCAAGACGCAATCCGGGTGAAAACACTTTAGAAAACGAGCCTGCATAAATAACGTGACCGGTGGTATCCATCGACTTAATAGTCGGAACCTCTTCTCCTGAATAACGAAGCTCACCGTAGGGGTTATCTTCTAAAATAATTACATTGTATTTAACAGCAAGCTCGAGCATACGTTTACGAACCTCTAAGCTTGTGGTAACACCCGACGGATTCTGGAAAGTCGGAATTGTGTAAATCATTTTAATGTTTTTATTCTCTTTAAGAGTATTTTTAAGCTGCTCTAAATCCATTCCGTCATTGTTTAACTTAACGCCGTAAAGCTTTGCTTTATATGTACGAAAAGTGTTTAAGCATCCGATAAAGCTTGGCTCTTCGCAAATAATTCCGTCACCTTCGTTTATCAATGCTTTTGTAGCAAGGTCAGCACTCTGCTGTGAGCCGCTTACAACAATAAGCTCATTATTTTCCATATTTATTCCGAATTTTTTTGTCATTCTTTCTTTAAGCTGTTCGCGAAGCTTGGGGTATCCCTCTGACATACCATACTGCAGTGCAACGCTGGGCTGCTCTGTTAAAATATGCATAGCCGCTTCTTTTATTTCTTCAGCAGGAAAGCTCTCTGGCGCAGGATTTCCGCCTGCTAATGTGATAACACCGGGTTGCGCTGCAACCTTAAAAATTTCACGAACTGCCGATGCTTTTACCTCTAACATTCTTTCTGCAATAAGATTTGAAAAATCCATTATTTGTCTCTCCAATCGTACAAAATTTATAATTAATATCGTTTATTTTATGTTATAAAATCTTTTTCCGTTTTCTTTTGTTATTTGCGCCAGCTCTTCAAACGATATACCCTTTAAGCGTGCAATTTCTTCAGCGACATACCGCACACGCGAAGAGTCGTTTCGTTTGCCTCGCAGCGGCTCGGGCGAAAGATACGGACAATCTGTTTCTATCATAAGCTTATCAAGCGGAACAGCCTTTGCCGCCTCTTTGGCTTTTGGTGCATTTTTAAAGGTAACAGGTCCGGCAAACGAAACCATCATACCCAAAGAAGTTACCTCTTTTGCCATTTCGCTGCTGCCTGAATAGCAATGCATAACGCCGTTATAATATCCGTGTTTTTTTAGAATTTCCAAAACATCACCATGTGCATCGCGGTCGTGAATAATATATGGCTTGCCCAGCTCTTTGGCTAATAGAAGCTGACGCTCAAACCAACGCTTTTGCACTTCTTTAGCCGCGCCCATATTGTGATAATCAAGACCGATTTCGCCAACAGCTACAACCTTATCTTTTTTTAACCATTCAGCTAGTTTTTCCATTCCATTTTCGTCAAGTTCACCTGTTGCATCAGGATGAACACCGACTGATGCATAAATAAAATCATATTTTTCAGAAAGCTCAACACTCTGAGCACTTGATTTTAAATCTGCACCTATATTTACAACAAGGGCTACCCCCTCGTCTTTAAGCATATTTATTATACTTTCTCTGTCTTCGTCAAACTTCGCATCATCTAAATGTGCGTGTGTGTCAAATAACAATCCTTACACCTCTTTTGTTATTTATGTATCCTGACCGTAGCCCTCGTCGTCGGGCAGATCCGGCTGTGCTGCCGCTGCAACTGCCAGTTGGTCGCAACGCTCGTTTTCGGGATGACCTGCGTGACCCTTGACCCAGTTAAATTCAACATTATGTTCTTCCATTAACACAAGCAGACGTTCCCACAAATCAACGTTTAGCGCCGGTTCTTTAGGGGTGCGCATCCAGCCTTTTGCTTCCCATTTATAGACCCAACCCTGATTTATTGCATCGACTACATATTTACTGTCTGAATATACGCTTACATTACAAGGCTCTAAAAGCGCCTCAAGCCCTGCTATAACCGCAAGAATTTCCATTCGGTTATTGGTGGTTAAATTAAAGCCCTGCGAAAATTCTTTTGATTTTCCTTTATATCTTAAAATAGTACCGTAGCCGCCTTTTCCGGGATTTCCGCTGCAGGCTCCATCGGTAAAAAGCTCAACAGTTTTTAAGCTTGGGTCAAACATTTAAAAGCTCCTTTATAACCAGATTTACAAGCTCATCTATTACTTTATCACAATCTTCTTCAGATACAAATGCCGCCGCATTTTTATGCCCACCGCCGCCGAAGTGCTGTGCAAGCTTTGATAAGTCGATAATTTCACGACCTCTTAAGCTGTATTTATGAGCATTTTCGACATTATTTTTGACTAACACCCCGACTAATACCCCATCAAGCCCAACGGGCATATTGGGCAAATCTTCGATTTCTTCGTGCTTTATGCCGTATTCTTCTAAAAGACTGTCAGGGCATTTTAAAACTGCAACTTTACCGTCAGCAAATTTTTCTACTCTTTCTGCTGCAGCACCCATAAAACGCAGTTTTTCAAGTTTAACCGTGTCATAAAGTCTGCGTGTAATTGCACGTGCATCTATGCCTCGACGCACAATATCTGCCGCTGCCAAAAGTGTGCTTTCGGTTACGTTAGAATATTTAAAATGACCGGTATCTGTTGAAAGACCTGTATAAATTCCAACCTTGACCTCCATCGGGAACTCATCTAAAACTGCATTTGCGACAGTATGGATTATCTCAGCAGTTGCAGCCGCATCAGGCTTGCAGTAATAAAAATCACCAAACGGCTGATTTGAAAGGTGGTGGTCAATGCAAATCTTAGTCTTTGAGTTCATATAAAGCTCAGCTAATTTTCCGAGTCTGTTTTCTGAACCGCAGTCAACCGCCAAAGCAGTATCTGCCTCTGTTTTTGCATCTTCTGACCATACAAAATGGCCGTTGTCTAAGTAAGAATATCTTTTGGGAATAGGCTCACAAAGCCAAACATCTGCCTTTATTCCCTTTTCCTCTAAAACTGCTTTGGACGCAAAAGCAGAACCCAGAGCGTCGCCGTCCGGGTTGATGTGGGTAAAAATAGCCACATGCTTTGCGTCCAATAATTTTTTTATTACAATTTCAAGTTCGGATGTCACGTTAGTCCCTCCTGCCGCTTTTTGCAGCCGTTAACAACTCGTTTATGTGTGCACCGTGTTCAATGGAATGATCCAGAGCAAACTGTATTTCGGGGGTTATTCTTAAATTAAGTCTTCTGCCAACCTCACGACGAACAAATCCTGCCGCTTTTTTAAGACCGGCTAAAGCATCTTTTTGAACATTTTCGTCACCCAAAACACTTACATAAATTTTTGCAAAACGCAAATCCTGAGTAACTTCTGCTGCGACAACACTTGTCATAAGCGGAATTCTGGGGTCTTTTAATTCCCGTAAAATAGAACCCATTTCACGCTTCATTTCTTCATTTATTCTGTTAATTCTGTTTGCTGCCAACGCTGCCTACCTCCTTTGGATTTAGTATTCACCAAAAATTGATTTTTAATCTATTTTCGCTCAACCTCTACCATACGGAAGCATTCTACAACGTCGCCCTCTTTAATATCGTTAAAGTTTTCGATATTAAGACCGCATTCATAGCCTGAGTTAACTTCTTTTGCATCGTCTTTGAATCTCTTTAAGGATGCAAGCTCGCCCTCGTATACAATGATACCGTCACGAACTACACGCACCTGAGAATTTCTGTGAATTACACCGTCAGTTACATAACATCCGGCAATTGTTCCGACACTTGATACCTTAAATGTCTGACGGATTTCAGCATGACCTGTAACCTCTTCTTTAAATGTAGGCTCAAGCATACCTTTCATAGCTGCTTCAATCTCTTCGATTGCAGTATAAATTACGCGGTAAAGTCTGATGTCAACACCCTGACGTTCTGCCGATGCAGCAGCACCTGCGTCAGGACGAACGTTAAAGCCTACGATAATCGCACCTGATGCATAAGCAAGCATAACGTCAGACTCTCTGATAGCACCAACACCGCCGTGAATAACCTTAACGCGTACTTCGTCATTTGACAGTTTTTCAAGCGACTGACGAACTGCTTCAACAGAACCCTGAACGTCTGCTTTTACGATAAGCTCGAGTTCTTTCATTTCGCCTTCTTTAATTCTGTCAAACAAGTCATCCAAAGTAACTGCTGTATGTGCATTAACACGTTCATCTTTAATCTGCTGTTTTCTCTTTTCAATGACGTTTTTAGCCATTCTTTCATCTTCAACAACATAGAACAAGTCACCGCCGCTCGGCACTTCTCCAAGACCTAAAATCTCAACCGGAACAGACGGACCTGCCTTTTTAATTCTTTTGCCCTTATCATCGAGCATAGCACGGATATGACCCATAGCTGTTCCTGCAACGATGGTGTCACCCAAGCGCAATGTTCCGTTCTGAACAAGAACAGTTGCAACCGGTCCGCGACCTTTATCGAGCTTGGATTCAATAACTGTACCTTTAGCTTTACGGTTTGGATTCGCCTTAAGCTCACGCATTTCGGCAACCAAAAGAACCATTTCTAAAAGACCTTCGATATTTATTTTCTGTTTAGCCGAAACTTCTACACAGATAGTATCACCGCCCCAGTCTTCAGGGATTAAATCATACTCGGTAAGTTCCTGCTTGATTTTATCCGGGTTTGCGCCCTCTTTATCTATTTTGTTAATAGCAACAATTATGCTTAAATTTGCAGCTTTGGCATGGTTAATAGCCTCGACTGTCTGAGGCATAATTCCGTCATCCGCTGCAACAACTAAGATAGCAATATCTGTTACCTGTGCACCACGGGCACGCATAGCCGTAAACGCTTCGTGACCCGGTGTATCTAGGAATGTAAGCTTTTTATCGTGGATACGAACGCGGTGAGCACCGATATGCTGTGTAATACCACCTGCTTCTGTATCTGTTACGTTAGTTGAACGAATCGCATCTAATAGAGAGGTTTTTCCGTGGTCAACGTGACCCATTACAACAACTACGGGTGAACGTGGCTCAAGCGAGCTTTCGTCATCCTCAAAGTCGTCGAACAGGATATCTTCATCTGTTAATATAATTTCTTTTTCTACAACAGCACCCAAATCTTCGGAGATTAAAGAGGCAATGTCAAAGTCAATAGTCTGGCTGATAGCCGCCATAATGCCCAACGTCATCAGCTTTTTAATTACTTCTGTTGCAGGAACTTCTAAACGTTCTGCAAGCTCGCCAACCGAAATTTCATCCGGAATAAGAACTGTTTTCTTTTCTTTTTTAACCTTTTGTTCTTTTACCGGCGCAGTTTTATTACTGATTTTTGCGTTGTCTTTTAAACGGCCGCTGCCCTTTTTAAGCTTCTGCTTTTTAACAGTATCGTCAATAGCATTTGTCGGAACAAGCTCTTCAATTTTTTCGTCCTCGATTTTATTTAAGTCAATCATACTCTGACGTGTATCGACATGACGAACATTACGCTGAACCGGTTCTGTGGTAATTTTCTCATCGTCATCCACTTCTTTAAGCTCAAGCTTTTTCATCTTAGGACGATCTGCTTTTGGAGGAGTTTTCTTAGGCTTTTCCTTTTTCTTAGCAGGTTCTGCCTTTTCCTCTGCTTTTGGTTTTTCCGCCGGCTTCGGTTCTTCTTTTACTTCTTCTTTAGCCTTTGGTTCTGCCTTTTTATCAGGCTTAGGCTCAGCCTCTTTTTTAACTTCAGCAGGTTTTTTATCTTCTGCCTCTATCTTTTCGCCATCAGCTGATTCTGCTTTTTTCTTGGCTTTTTTAATAGGCATATCTACCTTCTTACCCTGGGCAAAGGGCGGTATTTCGATAGCCTTGTCGTAACGCTGTGTTAAGGTTTCGAAAATAATATCGAGTTCCTCCTGTTCAAGCGTACTCATATGATTTTTAATCGGGAAACCATACCCGTCGAGCAATGCAATTAAATCCTTTGAATTAATATCAAGTTCCTTTGCAAGCTCGTGTACTCTCACTTTAGACATATAGCTGCCACCTCCGAAAATTTAACCTGTCTATGTAATGCGGTTCTCCGCTTTTTTTAATTTTCCGCCTTTTTAGCTTCTAAAATCATTTGGGCGGTTTTTTTTGCAAATCCCTCGTCTGTAATAGCAAGCACGCTTCTGTTATCTGCGCCGCCCGTTACAAGACCAAGACTTTCTTTCGTTTCTGCTTCTAAATACTGCACTTCGTAGTATTTGCACATTGAGGCAAACTTATCCTTTGTATTATCAGAAGTATCGCTTGCCGCAATAACTAAAAGCGCTGTTCCGTTTTTTATTGCTTTTTCCGCTAAAAAAGCACCTTTTTGTACTTTTTTAGCACGATTTGCTATTCCTATAAAATGCAGCAGTTTATTCAAACAAATGCCTCATTTCTTCAGATAGTTTATTGTATATATCATCAGACACATTTTGTTTAAATGCCCGATTTAACTTTTTGCGTTTTATGCATTCGTTAAGACAATCGGCATTTTTACACAAATATGCACCGCGACCTTCGCTTTTGCCGGTAGTATCAATTAAAATTTGTTCATCTTTTTTTACTATACGCAGCATTGCTTGTCTTTGAAACTTTTTTCCGCATCCGATGCATTCGCGCATTGGTGTGTGCATAATAAATACCTCCGCCTAAAGTATTAAACTAATTAAACCTCCGGTTTAATATCAATCTTCCAACCGGTAAGTTTAGCAGCCAGACGTGCATTCTGACCTTCTTTACCAATTGCCAGAGAAAGCTGATGTGCAGGAACGATTACCTGTGCATTATGTCCTTCTTCGTCAATTGTTGTACTTACAACATCTGATGGTGAAAGAGCCGCTGAGATAAACTCTGCCGGGTCTTCTGAATATTTTACAATATCAATTTTTTCGCCTGCAAGCTCGTCACAGATAATCTGAACACGTGCGCCCTTAGGACCAACACAAGAGCCTAAAGGGTCTACATTCGGGTCTGATGAGCAAACCGAAATTTTTGTACGTGAACCGGCTTCTCTTGCGATTGTTTTAATTTCAACAACGCCGTCTGCAATTTCAGGAACCTCCTGCTCGAACAGGCGACGAACCAACCCCGGATGAGAACGTGACAAAATAATCTGCGGACTTTGTCCCATCATTTTTACTTCTGCCACATAAAACTTCATTCTTGCGCCCGGAAGATACTGCTCTGTCGGTAACTGCTCGTTAAGCGGAAGATATGCTTCCATATCACCGTAAACCTGAACAGTTACGCACTTTCTGTCATATTTGGTTACTAAACCTGTAATCATTGAATTTTCGCGGTTGTGATAAGCATCATAAAGATTATCTCTTTCAGCTTCTTTAATTCTTTGAACAACAACCTGCTTTGCAGTCTGTGCAGCAATTCTTCCGAAGTTTCTGGGAGTTACCTCTATATTTACAACATCATCAATTTCATAACGCTTGTCAAGCTCTCTTGCTTCTTCAAGACCTATATGAAGATTTGTATCTAAAACCTCTTCTACTACCGTCTTTTGCTGACAAACTTTAATGTCACCTTTTTCACGGTCGATTGTAACAGTTACATTCTGTGCATGATCGTAATTTTTCTTATATGCTGCGATTAAAGCAAGCTCTATTGTCTCTAAAAGGTCTTCTTTTTTCATGTTTTTCTGACGTGCAAGCTCACCCAATGCAGAAATAAATTCCTGATTCATTTTGTCGTTCCCTCCAAATTTATTCTTTATTATATCCGAATTATAATTTACTTAAAATATAACAGCAAGTCTTACGCTGACTGTTTTTGACAACTCTATATCTAAGCTTTGACCTTCGTATTCAACAGATATAACACCATTGGAATATGCTTTTAGTAAGGCTGTCATTTCTTTTGTTCCGCAAAGCGGAGCATATAATTTTATATCAACCTCGTGACCGATATAGCGCAAAAAGTCTGACTCTTTCTTAAGCTTTCTGTCCATTCCGGCTGAGGATACTTCCAAAACATAAACCTGCTCGATAGGGTCAACCCTGTCAAGCTCATCAGAAAGAGCACGGCTTACTGCCTCGCAGTCGTCGATGCCCACTCCCTCTTCTTCTTTGTCGATATATACACGCAAATAATAGTCAGGGCCTTCTTTTAAGAACTCTATATCCCATATTAAAAGCCCCAATCTGTCTGTAATTGGCAACAGTAATTCTTCTACAATTTGTGTTACTTTTTGATTCGCCATACATCCTCCAAAATATTCTTTAGATTTTGCTGTTTTTCTAAACAAAAGGATACGGCCAAAGCCGTATCCCTTTCGAGAAGATACTCTTTTGTTACACAATCTAATTCCTTAAAGCAAGGGATTATCTGTGGTTAGCAAAGCACTCGCTGCAATAAACGGGTCTGTCGCCCTTCGGTTCAAACGGAACCTGGCACTCTTTACCACATTCTGCACATACTGCTGTATGCATCTCTCTGTTAGCTCTTAAGCTAGCTTTTCTTGCGGCTCTGCAATCTTTGCAACGAGTCGGCTCATTTTCAAAGCCTTTCTCCGCATAGAATTCTTGTTCTCCGGCTGTGAATACAAATTCTGCACCACAATCCTTACAAACTAAAGTCTTGTCCTCGTACATCTTTTTTCCCTCACTTTTGATAATTAAAAAATAATTTATAGTGAAATAAAAGCAAGCTTTTATTTCTCTACACCACAAACAACAAACAAACCACAACTTACTTCCGCTCACGCAAATATTTTTCTAATTTGCGTTTAATTCGCTGGAGCGCATTGTCCACCGATTTTGCATCCTTGCCCATCAGGTCTGCTATTTTGCTGTAACTTACGCCGTTTA
>JAFYXI010000042.1 GCA_017546245.1 Clostridia bacterium
CGATTCTTATGACACAAAAGCTTTAAAAGCGGGAACATATCCCGTAGCACCAAAGTATGATCTTTATCTGACTGATACAACATCGTTATACAAATACACAGGTTATATGTATAACTACCCCGGAGCTTCGATCGGGACAATAAAAATCCCTGCTTCAAGCAGTCCTATGATGACGAAATCCAAAACATATACAAATTCTCAGAATCAGCCTTATTCTGCAACTACGGGCTTTTCTGCTTCGGGTACCGGAGTGAAGGACCATTTAGCAAGAGTTTATTTCAGCCACGGCAGAAGCGGCGGTAATATTCGTATGGCTATATATGATGCAGCGGGTAACGCTATTGTATCTGACCACGAGACCGGCGGTTATGTTGCTACCACAGACGTGATTGAGATGTGGGAGGTAGAAGGTCTTCTGTCCATAACTGCAGGTGACTTTGACGGTGACGGTGTTGACGAAATCGCAGTTTATACTCCTAACAATGCCGGCGAAACCTCCAGCGGAAGTGTACATAGTAATATTGCAGTAGGTATATTTGACGTAGATGTTAAGAATAAGACGATCACAACAAAGCAGTACCTAGACCTTCCGTCAAAGGCAAAGACTGATGAAATATGCGAATGGGAATACAGTCATAACGGCGGTAATAAGCAGTTTTACTGTCTTCCGTACGTTGCACTCAGTGCAAACGACCTGAACAAGGATAATATAGCAGACCTTTCTGCTATAGTAAACTTCTCCACATGGTTCAGAGGTGCAGGCTCGTATGATACATATTCTACCAAGAAGATTATCGACCATAACACATGCTTCGCTTCTGTCCTCGAATCCTACGAGGGAACACAGGGCGGTAATCTTAAGCAGGTTATCAAGCACAGAGTTCTGCTGACCACTCCTCTTGCCGGCGGTGGAAGCGATGCGAGTACTGAACACCGCTATGTACTCCGTAATGCCAACCTTACTGTAGGAGATGTTACCCAGGAGGGCAGCAGAGAGATTATCATAGCCGGAAATTATACAAGAGTTGACGTTAAAGACGTCACCAGTACCTCAAAGGTAGGCTCCAATCGTATGGTAGAGGGAGACCACGACAGTGCACTCTGCCATATCGTGGGTTATACCACCTATGACAATCTGAAAAATCATAATACCTATGACAAAAATTCTGATTATCACTGGACAGTACAGAAGGACGGTAACGGTTGGACTTATTGGTATAGTGAAGATGATACCGACTCCGGTCCCATCACAGTATCTCTTGATGCATACAAACACGACGGTACAGGTCATCCTGATACGATTTTCGTAGGCGGACAGCTCTTCAAATACGACGGTGAGTCCGCAACACTTAAATTCACCGGAAACTACGACCAGTCAGACCTTTACACCGGCTCTGACGACAAAAAGAGAGAAACCAGTGTTGTATGGATTGGTAAAGCGGTATCGGGAAATTTTGCTAATGATACATTCGGAAGAGAAACACTGGTATTCCCCTTCTACTATAAAGTAAGCGGTAAAGAGAAATACACCTGTAAGCTGCTTGAAAGATATCAGTACATAAATAACGGTTCCAACGGCGGAAGAGTTGGTTACTCTACTCCCACAAGAATAATTTTTGAGGACATCGGAAGCCAGCGATTAGTAGATGTTACGGTCCTTGACGGCGGCAATAAAACATCATATATCACATATCCGGGTAATGACACCGAGGTGTATTATACAGATGTAGAAGCACTTGCAATTATGCAGGCACCGCCTCTTTATGAGGAGCTTGATGACGACAACTATATCGGTAACTCTGCAACAGCTTTTGCAAAGTCTGACAGCTCGGGCAGCGGAACAACAAAGGGCGGAACATTCTCGCTTGGTGTTGTGGCAGGCTTTGAATACGAAGCAAACTTCTTGGGTCTTATCCCCTGCGGCGGTGCTGAGTATGAATTTACTCTTTCGGGCTCGGTATCAAAAGAAACCAGCGTAGAAAAAACGTATACATATACAACAGGGTTCGAAGCATCGGGGCTTACAGATGCAGTAACTGTATTTACTGTGCCTTATGTACGCTATAACTGTTCAATGTATGTTCCTGAATATAAGCTCCCGACAGAGGAAGACTACAACCTGATATGCACATTCAGAGATGAGCTTGCAAAAAACCTTGACAATTATGCAAAAACAGGCGAAGCGCAAGCAACAGGTACTTACAAAAACGGCTGTATGTACTACTGCCTTAAATACAGTTCATATGTAAATGAAAATAATTATCAGGACCAGATATATGTTCTGCAGAAGGTAAATGAAGAAATAGACTTTATCGAAAAAGCAATTGCTTCTTTCGGCAAAGGCGGCACAGGCGAATGGGGCGGCACGGTAGCAGAGGCTGTTTTACCGTATCACTACAGCGTTCCGCAAACTCCGTTGCTTACAACTGTAGATGTATCTACTTATGATTCTATAGCCGAGTTTACCCCGGGTCTTGAAAAAATTTACGATACTGTGTTCAACGAAGGCTATCGCGCAGGAGACCCAAACACCTATGCGCACAGCGTTGGCGAGCTAAATGCCATCGACGGCAAAATTCTACAGTCAAAACAGTCTGTCGGTTCATCGCAGGACGGATTCCTTACAAACAGTAACGTATCTTCTGCAGGTACGGCACAATCGCAGACCATAGCTGTAGAAGAATCAGAGTCAAGCTCTATCGGCTGGGGTGTTGCCGTAGAAAACACCTCTGTGGCAAAGGTTGGTATTGCAAAGGTAGGCTTTACCGTATCGGCAGAGCATAATTCAAGCTATGTAACCACAACAACAAAGGGTCAGGAATATTCGGGTACAGTAGTAGCGCTTCCTGAAGGAACACCTGCTGATTATTCTTACGACTGGAAGCTTGTTTCGTATAACGCAAAACTCAACGGTTCGCAAGTTCCGGTTGTAGGTTATCTTACAAGAATAAACAAAACAGCTCCTCCGAATGTTGCACAGAATATTGAGGTTAAGGATATTACAGACACCTCTGCAACAATTACGTGGGAAAACGGCGACCGACCTGCTGATTACTATAAGCTCTCAAGAGTTTATGTGTCAAACGGCAAAGAGTACACCGCTACTGTAGAAAGCAAGATTACATCAACAAGCGGCAAATTCTCTTACACATTAAGCAACCTTAATGCAGATAACACCACTCACTACGTGCTTGAATCATATATGGATACAGGCAAGTACAGTGTTCCTACAAGTAAAGTGGTTATTACAACATTCCCTAAAAACTTTAAGGCTGCAATCGAAATAGATGGTATGAATGATAGTGTAATCTACCGCAACGGCAAAGCAATTTCCTTGTCGTCGCTTGTCACAGGTAATGAAAACTACGAAACATTTTATCAATGGCAGCTCGACAAGGGTAATGGCTGGGAGGATATTGATGGTCAGAACACAAAAGACTTCAAGTTTACAATTTCTCCACTTGACAACGGTAAAAAGGTAAGATGCTCTGCAGTAGTAATCATCAGTGGAGAATCATCTTACGTTCTCAATTCTGAACCTATTGTTATGAATTGCGCAAGAACTTCAGGTGACTACGAGGTTGACTGGGAAGGCAACAAAATTAAAATTACTAAGGCAGAAACTGCCGAAAGTGCTACAGCCTTTATAAGAGTTCTTGATTCTAAAGGCAAGGTTGTTGATATTATTAAGGTTAACGGCGAAGCTGATTTGTCAGAATATTTAGGTAAAGATTATGATTTAAGACTGTTCTTATTGAATGACGACCTTAATCCTGCATCGCTTCCGTTTGAAAGATAATTACATTAATTTTAAAATTAAGCAGAGAATTAATTCTTCTCTGCTTAATTGATTTTAAAACTTTTAATAATAAGTTTAAAAAATGCTTGAATTATACTTTGTGGTATGAAGTATAATTATTAAAAAATTTATTGAATAGTTTAAACAGGCTTATCCGGCGGCGGTTTAAGATAATGAGCAAAATATCTGATACAACGAAAGAAGGTATTTAAATGAAAAAATTATTAAGTGTGCTTTTATGTTTATGTCTGCTTTTAACGGCGCTTAACACTATGGTATTTGCTGAAGATGAAATAAGCTCATTCGGTATATCTATGAGCGGCTTTAAAGGCGGCGCAACAGAAGCTGATGTTAAATTTACGCTTTCAGATGACAGACTTGAAGTCAGTCAGGTATCGTGGGCAGGAACTATGGAAGAAGACGGTACTTTTAAAAATCAGAAAACTTATACTGTTTTTGTTTCGGTTAAGATAAAAAGCGGAATAAATGCAAAATATCCCGAAGACCTATCTGTAAATGATTTGCAGTATTCCGGAATTAATAAGGCGAACAAAGCCATTATGCAGCCGACTCTTAAAGTTGTTAAGCTGGCTTTTGAGGTAAAGGCATCAGAAACCGGCGAATACATTTCGAAAGCCGAAGAAGAAGCGGCAAAGCACAAGCATTGCTATTGCGGCGGATATATTGAAATCGGTGACCATACATCTCATTCAGATGTAACTTACAGAAAATGGGACGGTAAAGAAAAAATTCAATACAACAGTAACGGCGAGGCACACATTTATCTTGAAACAGAAGTTGTGCTCGATTCTACTCTTAATATTGGCGGCGGAAAAAAGCTTTATCTCTGTCTTAACGGCAACACCATTGCAATGAGGTATCAGGACAAGCGTGTAATAAATGTTGATGTTGGCGGAGAGCTTCGCATCTGCGACTGTACCCGTTCTGAACTTGCAAGAATTACCAATGGCGGTGCAGAATACGGTGCAGGCATCCACAACAACGGAACAGTTAAAATGTATGGTGGAATAATAACCAAAAACAAAGGCGGTTACGGCGGCGGTGTTTATAACAACGCTGACTTTACTCTCTATGGCGGAGATATTTATGATAATGAAGCTCTTTACGGCGGAGGCGTTTGGAACGATAACGACACCAAATACAACTTTATTATGTATGAGGGAATGATACATATGAATGTAGCATCTTCCGGTGCAGGTATTTATAACAACGACCACGCGAACCTTACCCTTAAGGGCGGAACAATGACCAAAAATGCGGCACGATACGGCGGTGCGTTGTGGAACAACGGCGGTAATGTGGTATTTGACGGAGGTCAGATTCTTGAAAACAATGCAGAATGCGGTGGCGGTATATGGAATAACGGCGAAGGCTTGCTCGAAATTAAAAGCGGTAACATTTCAAAAAACACAGCTACTACTGACCCGTATAATGACCCCGACGGACGAGGCGGCGGTATATGGAATAATGATAACGGTATTATCAATATGACGGGGGGAGAAATTACATTCAATAAAGCCGCAGCAGGCGGCGGTGTTTGGTGCACTAACGGAAGTGACTTCCGTATGTCCGGCGGTGTTATAGCTGAAAACGAGGCATATCAGGCAGGCGGCGGTATATATGTTCAAAGGTCGGATGAAGCGTCAGTTCCCGGTAAATTCACTATTTCGGGAAAAGCAGGCATTGTTCTTAATTACTGCTACGGCCCCGGTGGCGGTGCGTATGTAAAAGGTATACTTAATTTTGAGGGTGAAGGAGAAATCACCGGAAACCTTGCTACATCTGAGGAGTATATTGACATCGCTGCAGAACCAAGTGCGGTAATCAACAGAAATACGTCTATGCCTACTCAGTTTATGGATGTTGCTCCCGATTCATATTTCCTTGAGCCTGTAAAATGGGCGGTTGAAAAGAAAATTACAAACGGCACAAGCGATGTTACCTTCTCACCCGATGATACGTGCAACACAGCGCAGATTCTTACCTTTCTCTGGCGTGCGGCAGGTTCTCCGACGGTTACAAAAGTGTTTAATTATGCCGATGTAAAAGAAAGTGATTATTTTTATATGGCTGCACAGTGGGCAAAGACTAAAGAAATGGTAGAGCACTATGCCCTTTACCCGAACTATTCGTGTAATCGTATGATGTCGGTGTATTACATTTGGTGTGCGGCAGGAAAGCCCGAGTGCAAAACTCCTCTTAAATTTACAGATACAACCAACACGAAATATGAAAAGTATTACGAGGCAATTGCCTGGGCGGTCGAGCAGGGCATTACAAACGGAACAAGTGATACCGAATTTAGTCCGGGAAAATCCTGTACACGCGGTCAGATTGTGACATTTTTGCATAGAGCTGCACAAAAAGGTTTAATATAATTTGGAAAGGTTTTATAATAAAATTATAAACTAAAAGGGGCTGTCTCAATAATCATATATAGCGAATAATTATGCAATGTTTGGTTGTAGGGAATGGATTTATCCATTCCGCGGAACGCATTAATGCGTTCCCTACAATATTTCGTGCATAAATATTTATAAAAATGATTATTGAGACAGCCCCTTTTTTATTGCAAACTTGAAAAGTTTGATTTGGTGTGCTATAATATATCTGCTACAACTTTAAATTATTTAAAAAACACACTAATATGAATATTTATATCACATAATAGGTACGCTATTTGTAAAAAGCGTACACTCTTGTTTCGTCATTCTCTTATGTGATATAAGTGTGCATGATTTAAAGTGTTGTAGCAAACCTTTTGAAACGGAGTTCGTACGTTTTTTGGTGCGTGGCTCTGCTTTCGGGTAGGCTACGCACTTTTTATTTTCAGGGGTATGATATGGAAACAAAGAAAAAGACCGGTTGTGTGTTCGGTCACAGAACAGTTTCGCAAAAAGATGTACTAAAAGAAAAACTGGAAGAACTTTTTGAAAATCTTATCGCAACCGAAAATGTTGATACCTTTTTAGCTGGCAGTAAAAGCGAATTTGACGATTTATGCCGAGAGGTTCTTGCCGTCAAAAAGCAGAAATATCCGCATATTCAAAGGATTTATGTTCGGGCAGAATACCCTTACATAAACGAAAGTTACGAAAAATATCTTTTAAAAAGCTGTGAAAAAAACATATTTTCCTGAAAAAGTAATGAACGCAGGCAGAGCCGCCTATATTAAACGCAACTGCGAAATGATTGATAAATCTGACATCTGCATTATATACTTTAAACAAAACTATGCGCACAACGGAAGAAAAAGCGGAACGGCTATTGCATATCAATATGCTGCCGGAAAAAAGAAAACAATTATCAATCTGGCAGAAAGCTTTTAATTTTAACCAATAAGTCGATTAAAAAATCACAAAAAGTATTGCATCGTACCTTTGGGTGCGGTGTATAATTAATATTAAATTAAGAAAAATGGATGTATTACTTGAAAAAACCATATATTTGTACTATACTTATAATAAGATATATTATTTTTTACTATATTACGAAAGAAGATAGATATAAATGGCGATAACTTATGAGCGCAAAAAACGAAAACAGAATAATATTTTATACACGATTATCGCTGCGGTTTTAATATGTGCAGTATTTTTAGGCATGGTTATGTCTTTTTATTTTGAGGCTGAAAAAGAGGCATATGAAATGCTGCATATTCAGACAAAGCAGATTAAAGATGACTTAACCCTACAGCTTAAATCGGACAAAGAAAATCTTACTACAATGGCAAACTTTGCAGCAAAGCTCTATGCTGACGGCGAAAGCTACAGCCGTATGTTCGATTCGTTTAAGCCCATCGGTCTGTTTTCAAGAATAGGTATTTTAAATCCTGACGGAACTTTTATAACCAAGGATGAAACCGTTGATTTAAGCGACAGACTTTCTTTTTGGGATGAAGCCGCTTTAGGTGACCATATTACAGGAAGAACTTTTAGCTATTCAAGACCCGATGAAGAGGTTGTAAGAAGTGCTGTGCCTATTAACGTTAATGGGCAGACTGTTGGCATGATGTACGGTATAATTAAGATTGACGCCATTAACGAAAAATATAATGCCAAGGCAAAAGAGCTTGACGCACAGCTTTTTGTTTATGATAAGGTAACAGGAAAGTTTGTTATAGACACAATTAATAATCCTCCGGGCGAATTATCACAGCTTAAAACAAGAAAGTATAACAAAGGATATTCTTACGAGGCTTTAGCAACTGCCGATAAAGGATATACCTCATTTAAATCGATTCGCACAGGCGAAGATTTATATACTCATTATTCTACAATTGAAGATTTTAACTGGGGAATTATGCTTGCGCGTTATGAAACGCAGGTGTTTGCAAAAACACGCAGAACAGCAAAAATTCTGCTTACGGTCTTTGCTATGATTATTTTAATTATAGCGGTTTATTTGCAGCTGCTTTTAAAAAGCGAGAAAAACAAAACTAAGCTTAATGCAGAATCCTCAGCTATCAGAAAGCTTCTTTTAGAAGTAAATGAGCAGTACACCAATATAACCGAAGCAATGAGGTGCATAAAGAAATTTGCGGCTGCCCGCTCTGCCTTTTTTACAGATACAGACGGTGAAGATTTCTGCTACATAGAGCCTTCTTTAAAAGAAAAGCTTTTAACAGGTGAAGAAAGAAAATATTTTTACAGCGAGATTTTTAAATATGCAGCAAAGCTTCATAATATCAATCATGCATCTATCAGCTTTATGCAGATTATTCCCAACGTTCATCTTAAAGATACAAATGCTGATTTGTACCGCTTTTTGTGCAGGCACGATATTAAAGAAATATCTTTTGCGATTATTACAGATAAAAATAATCACGTTAGCGTTTTAGGAACAGTAAATACAAAGAAAAGCTCTGCTGCACGCATACTTCTTGAAGATGTTGCGGTGTGCTTTTCGATAGCTATATATAACAAAAAACATCTTAATAAAACAGAGGTTGCAGCAACAACAGATTCCCTTACCGGTGTTTTAAACCGTGTGGCATACAAAAAAGATATTTTGGTGCTGAACGAAGAAAAACCGGAAGAAGTTACCTGCATTTATATTGATGTTAATGAGCTGCATATAAGAAACAACAAATATGGGCACGCAGCAGGCGATGAAATGCTTATCTACATTGCCAATTCATTAAAAGAGACTTTCTTTGGTCACAGCATTTATCGTATGGGCGGTGACGAATTTTTGGTATTTACTAAAAATACCAGGCAAGAAGCGGTTAAACAGAATATAGAAACATTTATCGGGCAGCTAAAGCCAAAGGAATATAATGTAGCCATCGGCACATCTTACAGAACCTGTAATTCTAACTGCGAAGAAATGGTGCGCGAAGCCGAAATCAGAATGTATGAGGCTAAAGCAAAATATTATCAGAACAAAGCAGAAAAAAGCGCGGCAAAGGATGAAGATAAAAGCTATACATATTTAAAAACCGGTATCAGAGAAATTGACACTATGATATCGGTATTAAAAGAGAACTATAACGGCATTTACAGAGTATCCTTAGATAACGACCGCGCAAGCCGTATTCTTATGCCATCATATCTCGGATATGGTGAAAAGGAAGAAAATTTCTCGAAATTGCTGACAAAATATATTGATGACACAGTACATCCCGATTGTCACAGAGCAGTTATCAGCTTTTTGAATTACGAGGCGATAAAAAGACAAATATCAGAAGGTAAAATACCGTCAATTACATACGCAAAAACAAATGGAGAAATGCTTACTTTAAGTGTGTATAATTTAGACGGTGACAATGACAATGTAAAAGATACTCTTTGGGTTTTTGCCAAAAATTAATTATAAACAGCCTTTATTTACAGTGCTGAAAAAGTGCTTATATTGACAAAACAACAGATTAATGATAAAATTATATAATTAGGCAAGATGGTAAAATTTTTTAAAAAATCTGTCTGAAAGCAGGTTCGGATTATTGGTTGTTGTTATCATCTAAGGCAGTTTATGATACGGGATAAAAGACAGCAACCTTGGATGATAAGTCCGGGTTGCTTTTTGTTTAATTTAAAGCACGGAGGTGACACCTTGACAGGTAAGGATTCAAGAATTAAAAACAATCTGGTGTCTTCTTTTGTATATCAGGTTGTGCTTATATCTTTAAGCTTTCTTATACCAAGATTATATCTCGAAAATTTTGGTTCAGAGGTTAATGGCGTACTTTCTACAATCAAACAGATTTTTACATATATGTGCCTTTTAGAAGCAGGTGTCGGACTTGCTACAACTCAGGCGCTTTATAAAAGAATCGGCGAAAAAGACTACAAAAGCGCAAACGAAGTTCTTTCTGCCACACATTCTTACTATATCAGAACGGGAATAGTCTATCTTGCTTTGGTGCTTGTTATTGCTGTTGTATATGCTTATGTAATACCGACATCAATAGACAATAATGTGGTATTTTTAATAATTATATTAACTGCCCTGCCTGCCCTGTTCAGCTATTTTGTTCAGGCAAAATACAGAATACTTATGGAGGTTGACGGCAGAAAGTACGTAATAAACAACGCAGAAACCATACTTCAGCTTGCTTCAAATGCAGGTAAAATACTTGTTTTGCTTTTAACCGACAGCCTTATTCTTATCCAGCTGGTTTATTGCATAATGTATATCGCTCAGCTTGCGTATTTATATTTTTATGCAAAACGCAGATATAAATGGATTGATTTAAATGCCAAGCCTGACTTTGAGGCTATATCGCAAAAAAATTCGGTTTTGGTGCATCAGCTTTCGGGTATGGTATTTAATAATACCGACATAATACTTATCTCTGTTCTTTGCGATTTTAAGGCGGTAAGTATTTATGCCATATATAATATATTCTTTTCTCAGGTGCAGAATTTTATAACAAGCATAGTTTCGTCATTTACCTTTGCGCTGGGTCAGCTGTTTCATACTGACAGAGAAAGGTTTAATAAATTATTTAATGCATACGAAACCGTTTACATAATGGCAACTTTTATAATTTATACTCTTATGGCAGTATTTTTATTGCCGCTTATACAGATATACACAAGCGGAATAAACGATGCCGAGTATACAAATGTATTTCTTTTATTGCTTTTTGTAATAATGAATTTAATTGCTAACGGCAAGCTGCCTGTAAACAGCATTATCGAATATTCGGGCGAATTTGAAAAAACGCGCTCTCATGCCGTGTGGGAGATGGTTATAAACATCACAGCTTCGGTTGTTGCAATTATATATTGGGGAATATGCGGTGCAATATTAGGAACAATAGCGGCGCTCATATACCGCTGCATAGTGACAATTCATTATTCAAATAAAAAAGTTCTAAAAAGAAGTTCTGTAAGCACATACAGGCTATGGATTATAAACGGAGCAGTTTTTGCGTTGGTAATGGCAATATTTTTTGTCGATGCATTCAGCAATATGTCTTTTTTTAAGCTTTTATTAAACGGAATAATTCATTCGATATGGATAGCAGGCTTGTATGTACTTGCTAATTTTGTATTTAATAAATCTGCGTTTAAAACAATTTTTGAATTATGCAGGGGGAAGAAAAAGCAATGAGTATTCCAAAGGTGATTTATTATTGCTGGTTTGGCAAGGGTAAGATGCCAAGGCTTACAAAAAAATGCATAAAAAGCTGGAAAAAATACTGCCCCGATTATGAAATTGTATGTGTAAATGAAGAAAATTTTGATATAAATCAGAACCGGTATATGAAAGAAGCATACGAGGCAGGCAAATGGGCTTTTGCAAGCGACTATGCAAGGCTTAAGGTTTTGTATGATAACGGCGGAATTTATCTTGATACCGATGTAGAGTTAATAAAGCCTCTTGATGAGCTTATTAAAGAAACCGGATATATGGGCTTTGATGACTGCGGACTTATTTCAACCGGTCTTGGATTTGCCTGCGAAAAGGGCAACGAGCTGGTCAGAGCATTGATTGCAGACTACGATGATATATCTTTTATACTGCCTGACGGAGCATACGACATACTGCCTTGCCCTGACAGAAATACAAAAATTATGCAGGAACTGGGTTTGGATATTAAAAATCAAGACCAGATTTTTATGGGCATACATATGCTGCCTGAAGATTATCTTTGCCCGATGAAATATTATACGGGAAGAAAAAAAATAACCGAAAACACCTATTCGATTCATCATTTTTGTGCGTCGTGGACATCTGCAACAAGCAAACGTACCACATTTATTAAGCGGATAATTGGCGTTAGAATGTATAATAAATTATACGGAAAAATTCTGCATAGATTTAAATGGCTGGAGTGGTAAATATGCCCGAGAAGGTATTAAAAAAACTTAATACAAAAATTCTGTCCGAATGGAAGGTATGCTTTTTTTCGGCACTTTTAGTGGGGCTTTTAGCGCATCTATATAAAATAACAAACTGGCTTCCTAACTGGGATTCGTTAGTGTTCAGATATGATGCACAGAATATGGTTGCTCTGGGAAGATGGTTTTTGCCCGTAGCTTGTTCTTTCAGTTCGTTTTACGACCTGCCCTTTTTAAACGGCATTATATCGATAATCTTTCATGCCCTGGGTGCTGTATGTATATGCAGAATATTTAATGTGCATAAAACAATCACCGCATTTTTAATAGGCGCGGTAATTGTTTCATTTCCGACTGTTACATCGGTAATGATGTATAACTATGTGGCAGACGGCTACAGTATCGCATTTTTCCTTTCGGCTTTAGCAGCACTTTATATGACGAAAGAAAAACCGCGCTATGTTACGGCAGCTGTACTTATCTGCCTGTCAGCAGGCATCTATCAGGCATACATAACCGTTACAATAATGCTTGTTTTACTTAAGCTGATTGATGAAATAATTTATAACAAGGCAGAGCTTGTCGGCATTTTGAAAAAATGCGCATTTATGCTTTTATCAGGTGTTGTGGGTATGGCATTGTATGCCGTTTTATTTAAAGTAATACAGACTGTTTTTGCCATAGAACTGCTTGATTATCAGGGGATAAATTCAACCGCATCATTATTGGGTATTAATTTGTTTGCATCACTTTATGTGGTAAAAGAAACCTTTATTAAATGCTTTTTTGATGTATCACAAGGCATAAATGTATATGTTGTTTTAAATGGCCTGATATTTTTCTTTACGCTTTTATATTATATTAAATACACAGTAAAGAATAAGATTTATAAAAAACCTGTTAATATTTTAATGCTCGTTATTTTGGGCGCTGTGCTCATATTCGGAGCAGCGGCATTGGCATTTATAAATGCAGACGTTGACTATCACAATCTTATGCGTATGGGCTATGCTGTATTCTATCTGTTTTTCATCTTGCTCTATGAAAGAGGAGCCGACACAAACGAAAAGCATACCTGCGTTAAGTGCTGGATTGTATTGTTAACAACGGTTGTAATGATTGCAAATCAGGTTGTTATAGCAAATGTAAGCTATCATAAAGCTCAAATTGCCTATGAAAAATCGTACGGGGTTTTAATGCGCATAGCAGACAGAATAGAGCAAACCCCCGAAGCACAAAATTGTGACAGAATATTAGTACTTGGTGCGTTAGATAACAGCAAAGATTACAGCGTTAATCTTACTCCCGATATTACGGGAATAACAGACGGATATATAATCCGTGCAGATGATGAAGTTGTAAGGCAAAGCGTGCTTACCAGCAGTCTTTCAGACTATTGCGAAAAAAATTACGAATTTGTAAGCGGTGATGAAAAAAAGAGGCTGGCGCAGACAGAAACGGTAAAAGCTATGGGAAAATGGCCGTCAAAAGACTGTATTTCGGTCATAGACGATATAATAATTATCAAGCTCGAGACAGAAGGTGAAAATTAGGTGATATATTTTTGTGCTGACGACTATGGATTATGTGATGTATCATCAATGCGCATAAAGCAATGCGTAGATGATGGCGCTTTAAATAAGGTGAGCGTATTTCCTAATTTTGACCCAGTTGATTTAAACGAAATATCAAAAAATAAAAAGATACGCATTTCGCTGCACTTAAATCTTGTTGAGGGCAAGTGTCTGGCAAATGCAGGAGAAGTAGATTTATTAGCAGATGAAAACGGAAATTTAAAACACGCTTTCGGCGGACTTTTAAAGCTTAATCTTTTTAACAGAAAAAAGCTTGAAGCTCAGCTTTATAAAGAAATAAAAGCACAGATTCTGTTCTGGAAAAGTATTCTGCCCGAAAATGTGCCCTTTTGTATAGATACACATCAGCATACGTCTATGATTCCTGCTGTATTTAAAACAATACTTAAAGTTTTGGATGAAGAAAAAATAAGCCTGGAACATATGCGCGTTCCTGCTGAACCCTTGTCGCCGTACATAAAATCGCCGTCGCTTTATTTTACATACAGTCCGATAAATATTATTAAACAATGGCTTTTAAATTTTTTGTGGCTGATTAATAAAAGACGTGCAAAAAAACATAAAATTCCGACGTCATATTTTTTGGGAATACTTTTTTCAGGAGAAATGGATTACAAAAGAGTCAGCAAAATTTTAGATAAGTATATCAAGCTGTCGGAAAAATACGGAAAGGATATAGAGATATTATTTCATCCGGGATATATGAATAAAAACGAAGCAGACTTTAAAGATAAAAATGTAGCCTTTAAAGAATTTTATATGTCAAAAAACAGAAAAACAGAATTTGATTCCGTAATGAGAATATCAGAAAGAAGTGTAAAGTAAATGCCCTATATTGAACATGACAAGGTTGACGCCAGAACAAGAGAAAAATTAGAAGCAATTATTGAAAAATCATATTTAACTTTCTGGAGACAGAAAAGACTTTTCGATATCTTTTTTGCGTCGCTGATTTTATTGTTTTTCCTGCCATTAATGTTTATAATTGCAATTGTAATTGTGATTGACGACCCGAGTGCCGGTCCTTTTTATAAGCAGATAAGAGTTGGCAGGCATGGTGAAGAATTTTATATGTATAAATTCAGAACTATGCGGGCAAACGCTGATAAAATGATGGAAGAATTGGCAAAACAAAACGAAATGGACGGTCCGGTATTTAAAATGAAAGATGACCCTCGTATAACAAGAGTCGGCAAGTTTTTAAGAAAGGTTTCTCTTGACGAGCTTATGCAGTTCTTTAACGTGCTTAAAGGTGATATGACCTTAGTAGGACCAAGACCGCCTCTTCCGAGAGAGGTTGAGTATTATACAGATTATCAGAGACTGCGCCTTCTTGTTACTCCGGGACTCACTTGTACATGGCAGATTTCTAAAAACAGAAATGACATCCCTTTTGAACAGTGGGTCGAAATGGATATTGAATACATACAGACAAGAACATACCTTAATGATTTGAAAATCATGCTTAAAACGCCGATAGTTATGCTTACAGCTACCGGCAGATAAATAGTATTTGGAGTGAAAAAAGTGAAAGTTGCTATGATAGGGCACAAGGTTGTGCCGTCAAGGCGTGGAGGAATAGAAAATGTTCTTACCACACTCTGTCCGATACTGGTCGAAATGGGGCTGGACGTTACCTGCTATAACCGTTCGTCAGATAAGGTTGAAAACGAATATGTGGGAACAGTTAAGAACAAAATGTACAAGGGTGTAAAAATCAAAACTGCGTGGACACTTAATGTTCGTGGCTTTGCCGCGATGATAGCATCGTTCACCGCGGCAATAGCGGCATCGTTCGGAAAATATGATGTAGTTCATTTTCACGCAGAAGGTCCGTGCGCAGCGCTGTGGATTCCTAAGCTTTTCGGCAAAAAATGCGTTGCTACTGTTCACGGTCTTGACTGGCAGAGAGAAAAATGGGGCAAGGGTTTTGCATCAAAGTACATAAAATTCGGCGAAAAAATTCTGGCAAAATATGCAGACGAGGTTATTGTTTTAAGTCAGGCAGCCTATGATTATTTTAAAGAAACCTATAACCGCAAAACCGTGATAATCAACAACGGAATAGAACGTCCCGAAACAAAAGAGGCAGAACTTATAAAAGATAAATACGGACTTGAAAAGGATGAATATATAGCAGTTGTATCAAGACTGACAGCAGAAAAAGGTATTCACTATCTTATAGATGCATTTGGAAAAATTACAACAGATAAAAAGCTTGTTATTGCAGGCGATACAAGTGATACAGACGATTATGTTAAAATGCTTAAAGAAAAAGCGGAGGGGAATCCGAACATTATCTTTACCGGCTTTATATCAGGCGATGTTTTAAGCGAAATATATTCAAATGCCTATTTAATGGTGTTACCCTCTGACCTTGAGGGAATGTCGTTGTGCCTTTTAGAAGCGCTGGCATATAAAAATGCGCTCCTGTGCTCCGACATACCTGAAAACACATCCGTAGCCGAAGACAGAGCGGTTTATTTTAAAAAAGGAAACATTGAAGACCTGACTGAAAAGCTTAAGGAATTATGCGATGATGCCGCTTTGGTCGAAAAATTCAGAGACGGTGTTGACGAATTTATTTTAAACAAATATAACTGGCAGGATGTTGCCAAAGCTACATACGAGCTTTATAACAGTGAACGCAGTAATGCTGTTTTCTACGGCGTTGATTATAAAAATTAAAAGTAAAGGTTTGTTTAGTATGGAAAATAAAAATTATATTGAAGAAATTGAAAAATATCAGCAACAGCTAAAAGAAATTTTTCACGAACTGGCAGATGCTGAGCTTTGCGAAACCTGGGCAGACACATTTGAAATTGTGGATGTTGATAGGAAACGGGTTACGATTGCCTATTACGGAGACGAAAAAGTCAAAAAGTTCAAAAAAGAGTGTAAAGGAACTTTGACATCTTGTGTTATATCCTTGTTAGGTGAGGGAAAGAAAATAAAAATATTAAAAAAGAAAAAAAGTCCGCAGCAGGTAAACACCAAGACAAAAAAGAATATAAGAGCTTTAAGATTCTTTGTTGCCGGTATGATTTTTGTGTGTATTGCAACAGCGATTGTTGTTGTTTTGGGTAATTACATAGGAAACCGAACCTTCAGAGAGACTTTTTACAGTGTAAGCAGTCTTAAGGCAGACAGCGGACTGCGTGTTATTCAGTTATCAGATTTACACAATACATCTTATGGTGAAAAAAACAAAAAGCTTTTAGATAGAGTTGAAGCGCTAAAGCCTGACATAATAATTTTAACAGGTGATATTGTAGATTCTGCAAAGGAAAATATCGGCTATGCCGTAGATTTAGGAGAACAGCTTTCAAAAATTGCTCCTTCGTATTATATTTACGGCAACAACGAAGTTGCAAGCATTTATGATTTTACACTCAGCGAAAAAGAGCTTGACCAAAAGTTTAAATTTAACGAGACAAACCGCGATGAAACAGCACTTTTAAAAATTAAAGACTCTTTCGAAGAAAAGCTTGAAAAGACAGGTATAAAGGTTCTTAAAAATGAAAAAGACACAATAAAGGTAAAAAACATGACGATTGATGTATACGGCGTTTTAAACTCCAATCCGTCTTCGTTTTGGTCTTATTCAGAAAAAGCCTTTATGAGTTATATTAATGAAAATAAAAATAATATTAAAATTACTGCAATCCACGAGCCTTTTATCTTTGAAGAATTTCAGACGGACTTTTGGGGAGATTTAATGGTTTGCGGACATACTCATGGCGGAGTGATGCGCATTCCTGTACTCGGTCCTCTTTATACGAATGAGGGCGGTCTGTTTCCTGAACGGGATGGCAGCTTTGTTTACGGAAGATACAATGTGGCAGGAAAACCGCTTGTGGTGAGCGGAGGTCTGGAAAATAAAGATGTTTTTCGTATAAATAATCAACCCGAACTGGTTGTTATCGATATTAATAAGTTTTAATTTTGCGAGGGAGATAAAAAATGGTTACTTCAATACTTCAAAAATTAATTATTTTAATTGTCGGTATTATATTTCTGGTATCGGCGGTATTGGTATATTTTCGTTCTAAAAACGTAAACAACACAGAACGTACGCAAATTTTTAAAACTGCAGAGTATTTTAATGCATGGATAATTCTGGCTTGCTTTATTACTACAATGGTGCTTGGAATTTTCAATCATTATGAACTTAAAAAGTCTGTTCATGCAATAATTTCGTTGAACTATTCCGAAGCATCACAGGCGCTGAATTCTAACGGAACAAGATATAATATGGCAGAAATAGTAAGTGATGAAGTGGTAAAAAGAGCAATAGAAAAAGGAGCTCTTAAAGACGTAACGGTAAAAGAGCTTAAAAACTGTCTGTCGGTGTACCCTTGCGTTCAGGGCGGAGTCAGGGATGAATCGGAGTACCATATTTCTACAGAATTTGCGGTAGAATATCATGCATTAAAGAATACCGCACATCTTGATTCAGAAAATGTTATTAAGCTTATAACCGCAGCATACAAGGAATATTACATAGAAAAATATACCGATAATTTTAAGCTGGAAGCAGATAAACCGGATTTTACAAAAATGGAGTATATGGATATAGTGGCATATTTTAATAAAGAAACCACATCTATTCTCAATTATTTATACGGTATGGCTGAAAAAAATCCAAGCTTTGTTACAACAGGCAACACAACCTTTAATGCCATTGCAGGCGAGGTGCATCAGTTTAAAGAGGCTCAGATAAATCAGAATCTAAAGTCTTTAATACTTCAGAACGGTATTGTAAGAAAGCAGAATGAATATGTTGACAGATTGTCGTATCAGAACAAAAATGTTGATTTTGACCGTCAGAAAAATGATGTATCTTATATGCTTTGTAATCAGGCAATTGCCATGTACAGCGAAGAAATGACGCGAATAGTGCTTGTTCCTACCTGGGATCAGGCGGGCAAATATTATATGGGAAGAACAAAGGTCGGTGTTGACGAGCTGTCTGTTATGGCTACAAACTTCAGCGATTATGTAGCTGCCAATGAAAAAGAAATTATGGATAATAACCTGGTGATTAATAAAATATCATCAAACAGTCCGGGCGCACAGCTTTATGCTTCGGCAGATTCGTTGATAGAATCTATCTACGGCAGCATCAAGGATTTCGAAAAAACAGCAATAAATGCAGGCAGAGAGTATTCGAGCCATAAAATGAATCAGTGTATAGCAGTAAATATTTACGGTATTTCAATTATAAACGAGCTTAAAACAATGTTATTGTTTGCTGCTTTTACATATGTATCATTTATGCTTCGGCATATTTCAAAGAAATTTCCTAAAAAGGCATAAATTATTAAGGGAGGATAATAATGAAAAATTTTCAGATTTTAAGATATATTAAAAAAATTCTGCCCCTCATTATAGTTTTTTGCCTTTTGGCAACCGGTGGTGTTTATTTTAAGCTTTCGAAATCAAATTCATATATAGCGTCAGAGGTTATTCATTATAACGATGCTCAAGCTGAACAAGGTCTTGCGCCAACAGGTGATAAGCTTGATGTAAACGAAATAAAATCATCTGCGGTAATGTCAAAAGTTGTTGATAAAATGGGGCTTGGCGGCATTTATTCGGTTGACAGTCTGATTTCAAGAGTAAATATAACTCCTATTGAAGATCAGGATAAAGTAGCACAGAAAGAAGCAAAGCTTGAAGAAGGCGAAGAATACGTATATGAACCAAGTACCTTTATTATTTCTTTTGCTGCAACGAGCAGCGAGGGTGCGGCTTTTGCAAGAACAATACTTGACGAAACATTAGATGTTTATTTCGAGCAGTTCAGTCAGAAATATGTAAATGTAGCTCCTGCAAACAATACGATAGAAAATCTTGATAAAAATGATTACGATTATATCGAGATGATGGAGATGATTGATACAAGCATTGACAGCACTCTGTCTACCCTGTATCAGAGAATAGAGCAGAATAATTATTACAGGTCAACAGAAACAGGGGTATCTTTTTCAGAGCTTGCCGATGACTTTAACTATTTAAGAGAGTCTAAGGTTTCGTCGCTTTTTTCAAAAATTTATAAATATCAGATTACAAAAAACAAATCGGTACTTATTTCAGATTATACGACAAGAATAGATAACAACAATATTTCTAATGCGAAGGATGACAGCATAGTCGAAGACGTTGTTACGGTAATAGATGCGTATGTAACCAAAATGCGTGAGTCAGGAAACACTAATATCACTTATGAATATATCTTAGATAATCTTCATGAGAGAAATGTTCAGGATTATGTCGGCGACCAGACGGTAACATACGATGAGCTTATCTATAGCTGGAGAGACCACAGAGAAAGCAAAGAACACGCAATTATTGATTCGGCATACTGTACATACGTAATAGAAACCTTTGCAAACTGCACAGGTGCGTGTGACGGCAGCTGCGGATATTCAAATTCGACCTGTACAGAGCTTTCGAATGTTTATTATACCGATATAAAAAACGAAGTCGAAAAAGAAATAAATGCGCTTTTAGGCGAGCTTTCTGAGCTTTATAATACAACGATGAAAACCAATGACGAATACAATAAATACTTAGGTGCAAGCTATATTTCTGTATTGTCATCAGCTTCTGTAAGAGAAAGTGTTAATGTACCTTTATATACAGTAATTACATTTTTCTTCTTTATGGTTATTGGCTGCGGCGGCGCAATTGTTTTAGGAAGAGCAGGCGACATAATAAATTATATTTTCTATACAGACCATCTTACAGGATTTAACAACAGAGCATATTTTGATAAATACTTAAAAGCCAAAGATAAAAAGCTGTTAGATGACGATGTTGTATACTGTTTGATTGACATAGCGAATCTGGTACACATTAACGGAGAGTACTCAAGAGATGTCGGTGATGAGATTATCATAATGTTTAAAGATTACATAAAAGAAAACTTCGGAAAATCGAAAACCGAGTATATTTATAACGGAAACGGAAGCTTTGTTATGCTGACAGAAGAAACAGATTATATTACCGTTGAAGATATAATGAGACTGTTCAGATTAAGACTTGATGAAAGAGAAGAGCGCAGAGAAGTTGTAATTGAGTACAAAATTGGTATTGCCGAAACATTTAAAGAAAACAAAACGGCACGAAAGCTTCTTTCAGAAGCTATCAAAAACAAGAAGGCATATACTTCGGACTTAAACGGTAAAGAGTAATTGTAATTATCGCATTTTAAAAAGGAGGGCAACCGGTGTGGAAAATAAAATCCTTGAAAATGCTAAGGTATTTTATTTTGTAGCTGTAGCTGTAATGATGTATTATTTTCTTAATGAATACATCGATGTAGGTCTGCACGTTACATACCGCCACGCATTTGCCCTTGTGCTCTTTGGCTCTGCGATGCTTATGTTTTTATATAAACCTAACATTGCAAGAGGCATTACGGCGTTTAAAGATGCCTGCATTTACAGCATTCCGCTTTTGGTTACTACGGTAGTTTCGCTGTTTATATGGTTTGCAGAAACCGTAGATGCAGGTGTTATGTCAAGAGGGCTTTCAAGTTCTTTTATATATACAAATATGCTGTCCTTTGCTCTTGGCTCGGGTGCGCTTTTGTATGTATTCGGAAACAGAGGTGTATGGTATAACCTCATTGCCATTTTGGCTGCAAACCTTTTGATGATTGTTACAATTATTGCACAAAACAGTCTGGCCGGCTTTTTTTCTGAGTTTGTAACTCTTTTAGTTACTTTTGCAGAGGTAACAGGCGATGTTATTATTCAGGCAGAAATTCATGAGCTTGCCTTTTGTCTTGGTGCTTATCTGATTTATATGCTTTTTAAACCGAGAAAAAGTATAGCATATTTTATACTGTTATTTTTAACTCTTTTCTGTTTTGCGGCGGCGCTTAAGCGAATTGCAATTATTGCAATTGTAATAGCTTTGGTGTCGGGCTATATTTTAAAGCTTATTGCCCGTTTTAATCAAAAAACAGCAGGCAGGCTTGCTATATTTCTTTCTGTTTTTGTTATTGTATTGTTAGTTGGCTATATTGCACTTATAAAGGCAGATGCATTTGCGCTTTTGGAACAGATGGGAATTAACACAAGCGGACGTGTTGAAATTTATAATGCTGTAGATAAGTTTTACGAGTTTAATCCCGGATTTTTGGGTAACGGAATCGGATTTCTTACATATCAGCTTAATGAGTTTATGACCGTAAATGTTGGCGCAGTTCACAATGATTTTCTGCAGCATTTTATTGATTTGGGCTTTTGGGGATATATTATCTGGCTTGTGTCAATGGTTTTAATCCGTGTGTGGTATTTTGGCAGAAACGGAAATGTTGAAAATGCAATCTTAACATTTATGCTCACCCTGTATCTTATAATTGCATCTTCAACGGATAACACCATGAATTATCCGCTGTTAACCGGAGTTTTAGCCATGCTGATGATGGGAAACAGCTTTGAAGAAAATGTAAGGGCAACAGAGGTTAAAATGTTCGGTTATATTTCAGATGCCAACAAAAAGAAGGAAAGTGATTTGTTGTTATGAAAATTTTAATGGTAAATAAGTTTCTCTATTCCCGAGGTGGATGTGAAAACTATATGCTGTATCTTGCAGAACACCTTAAGAAAATGGGGCACGAGGTTGAGTTCTTCGGGATGTATGATGAAAATAATACGGTGGGCAATTCAGCCGGCCTTTATACTATGAATATGGATTTTCACTCAAAAGGACTAAAGAGATTTTTATATCCGTTTAAAATAATCTATTCATTTGAAGCAAAAAAGAAGATTATGCAGGTAATAGATGCTTTTAAACCTGATATAGTTCATATGAACAATATTAATTTTCAGCTGACTCCGTCAGTAATTTACGGCGCGAAAAAAAGAGGTATTCCTGTTGTTCAGACAGTACATGACTATCAGATGATTTGCCCAAATCATCTGCTTTATAACTTTAACAAAAATGAAATTTGCGAAAAGTGTCTTAAAGGTTCGTATGTGAGCTGTATAAAAAATAAGTGTATTCATAATTCGAGAGTAAAGAGTATTATAGGGGCGCTTGAGGCAAGACTTTACTCTGTTTTAGGAACATATAAAAAGGTAGATTTGTACATAAGCCCCAGTTATTTTCTCGAAGAAAAACTGTTGTCTGCAAAGGAGCTCTATAAGGGAAAAACAAAGACAATACATAATTTTATAAATAAGAAAAAATTTACTTTCGAAAATGTAAGCAGTAATAATTACATTGCCTTTGCCGGCAGACTTTCCAAGGAAAAGGGTGTGGAGCTTTTGGCAGAGGTTGCAAAGCTTCTTCCGGAGTATACCTTTATGGTCGCAGGTGATGGTCCTGACAAAAACTTAATTGAAAATATTGAAAACGTTAAGTTTGAGGGCTTTCTTGGCGGTGAAAAGCTGATTGAATTTATGTCAAAGGCAAAATTACTTGTTGTTCCGTCGATTTGGTATGAAAACTGTCCTCTTTCCATCCTCGAGGCACAATGCATGGGAGTACCTGTTGTTACAATGAACAACGGCGGAATGGCAGAGCTTATTAAAGACGGTGTTACGGGAATTTTAGTGGATGAACCAACTCCTTCAGAAATGGCGAAGTGCATAAGGCGCGCTCTTGAAAACGAGGAGTATTGCAATACTCTTAAAGAAAACTGCTTAAAGGAAAAGGAAAATATTTTCAGCGTTGAAGCATATGCAGATATTTTAATTAAAGAATATGAAAAATTAGTTGCGAGGTGATAACGTGTCACAGCCTAAAGTAAGCATTATCGTTCCGGTATATAATGCGGAGAATTATCTTTTAAGATGCATAAATTCATTAAAGAACCAATCTCTTGCCGAAATTGAGATAATTCTTGTAGATGATTCCTCAACTGATTCTTCTCTTGAAATATGCAATAGGGCGGCAGAGGAAGATTGCCGCATAAAGGTTATTCATAAGGTGAACGAGGGTGCAGGCAAGGCACGCAATGCCGGTCTTGAAACAGCAACGGGAAAATATATTGGTTTTGTGGATTCTGACGATTTTGTAGAAGATGATATGTATGAAACGCTTTATGAAAAAGCGGAAAAATACGGCTCTGACCTTGTGATGTCCGGCGTGTTGTTTGTGGATGGAAATATGTTCAGTAAGGCCGGAGAAAATGTCTGCAAAATCTATTTTGACAAAGATACTCATTTTGAAACCGAAGAAGGTCTGAAAGAGCTGAGAATGGGTATTGTAGGTGCAACTCCTGATGATGTGGATGACAGTAAGTACGGAATGGGCACGGTAAAAAATCTGTTTAAAAATGAAATTATAAAGAAAAACAATATTAAGTATCAGTCTGAAAGAGATTTATTTTCAGAAGATGCAATGTTTATGATAGATTACATATCCTGTATAAAAAAAGCAACGGGAATTGCCGAAGCATTTTATAACTACTGCAGAAATGGTAATTCAATTTCAAAATCGTATAACAAGGACAGATTTGAAAAAGGTCTTGTTTTTGTGAATGAGGTTGAAAAAAGATTTGAAAAAGATATTGAACCTGATGTTTATCGTATGTTCATATACAGATTCTGGCAGGCGTTTTGCAGAGTGCTGTGCTCTCAGGAAATAATGTATGCAACGGATAACGATGTTAAATTTTCAGAACTGAAAAAAAGACTGAAGACGGTGTGCGCGCACAGCCTGACGGTAAGCGCATTAAAGTCGTATCCCATAAGAAGATTGCCTTTTAAGCAGAGGGTGTTTGCGTATGCTGTTAAGTACAGAATGTACTTGTTAATGAAAATACTTGTAAGATTAAGAAGCGGATAGGTGATAAAATGTTTTTTTCGGTAATTGTTCCCATATATAAGGTTGAAAAATATTTAAAAAGGTGTATTGACAGCGTGCTTAGTCAAACCTGTAAAGATTTTGAACTGATACTTGTTGATGACGGTTCTCCTGATAACTGCCCACGCATCTGTGATGATTATGCAGCCGAAAACAGCAATGTAAAGGTGGTACATAAGGAAAACGGAGGGCTTGTAAGTGCGCGTCAGGCAGGTACAAAAGTTGCTACGGGAGAATATATTTTTAACCTTGATGGAGATGATGCGCTTTTGCCTGATGCATTAGAATGTGCAAAACGTATTATTTTGGAAACAAATGCAGATATTGTTTGTTTTTCGCACAAGGAGTATCGTAACGGCCTCACAAAGGATATAATAAATGACGTTGTACCGGCAGGTTTTTATGATAAAGAAGGTATGGAAAAATATGTATATCCGCATATTTTGTCAGATGAAAAAATGAGAAATCTTACTTATTTCTTATGCGGAAAAGCAATAAGACGTACACTTGTTACATCGCATCAGTTAAATGTCACAACAAAAATCTCTTTAGGTGAAGATTTAAGCTGTATAATTCCGTGTTATCTTGATGCCGACTCTTGCTATATAGATAATACCCCTGTCTATCTTTATACCATAAGAGATGATTCCCTTACTACCAGCTTTACTACAAAGCAACTCACAGACCTTGCCGAAGTAATAAACGGACTTTGCAATTTAAACTTAAAAAAACCGAAAGATTTTGATGAACAGATTGCCCGTTATTCAGCATTTATGTGCTTTGCAATTCTTGCAGCAGCTGCAGAGGGTGGGCATTTTAAGTATCTTGATGAAATAAAAAGTCTTATTTTAAATTCAATTAACAAAGAACTTATTAAAAAAGCAAGATTTGAAAAAATAACTTCTAAAACTAAAATTGGTATGGCGTTAATGAAAAAGGAACGCATTAAAACTGCATTTTATTTTTTATATTTTGCAGGCAAAATTAAAAGTATGTTAAAGAAAGGGTGATTGGCTTGAAAACACCTGAAATTTCAGTAATAATGAGTGTGTATAACGGTGAAACATACTTAAAAGAAGCGATAGAAAGCGTTATAAACCAGACCTTTAAAAACTGGGAGCTTATTATTATAAACGACTGTTCGGTGGATTCGACGGGCGAAATACTTGCTGATTTTGCAGCAAAGGATGAAAGAATAAAGGTTCATTCTAACGAGGTTAATTTAAAGCTTCCCACCTCCTTAAACAAGGCAATCTCTTTATGCGAAGGTAAATACATAGCAAGAATGGATGCAGATGACATCTGTCTTTCTGACAGATTCGAAAAACAGTATAAATTTATGGAAGAAAACTCTGATATTATGCTGTCATCGTGCAGATTTATGACTGTTAAAAACGGCGTGTATGCATCGGGCGGTGCCGGCGGAAGATGCGATGATAGGGCGCTGCGCGCAATGCTTTTGGTGACAAATCCCATACTTCACCCCGGTGTTATTGCTAAAGCCGAGGTTATGAAAAAATTAAATTATGACACCACACTTACATGTACCGAAGACCTTGAATTATGGACCAGAATGGCGATTGAAAATTATAAAATGGCGATTTTACCTGAGTGCCTTTTAATATACAGGCTTCACGATAAGCAAATAACAAGCACAACGCTTGAAAGGCAGCATACAGAGGTGCTTAAAATACAGCAGAAATACTATGGCACGCTTTTAAAAGAAATGGATGAAGAAATGCAGAAATTTTATATAAGCGGAGTATATTTTAAGGAAAGTATTGATATACACAGGTTTCTTGAATATGCAAAATGGCTGAGAAATGCGGCTAAAAAGAATTTTGATAAAAGCAGTATAAATTATGCGCTTTTAGAAATTTTGGCAGAGTATAAAAGACACGGAGTATCAAAGGCAGATATATTAAAAGGGATGCTTGCTTTTAATCCTTGCTTTTTGGCAAAAGAAATAATAAGAAGAAAGAAAGCAGCACCAAAAGATATTTTACAATGTATAAAAATTGCAAATGATATGGGTCTTAGACAGACAGCAGGAACAAAGGTATATCCGATTTTTAAAAAATAGATGGTAGGAGCTTACTAAATGAAAATTTTTGAATATCCTTATGTGATTATCACTATTTTAGCGGCTGCGTTTCTTTTAATGGTGCTGATAGGTTTGTACTTTACGATGAAATCCGTAAAAACAGCAAAAGGAACAGCCGAGAAGAGTTTTTGCGGCATAGGTAAAATTGAAAATAATTTTGAAAAAGCAAGGAATATGAAAAAAAACCGTTGCCTTGTTTATATTTCTGTGTCTTTAGACAGTATGAAAAGACTGCACTCTGAGTCTAAGGCAATGCGGATATTTGACAGAATTAAAAATATATTATTTGTGCATTTTTGCGTAAGTTTAGCCGGAGATATATCCCTTTACGGAAAAAATAATTTTGTTGCATATAGTGCGTTGGACTCGGATGAGATAGCGGTTCATATTGACGAATGCTTTAGAGAAATAAGCAAGGTTTTTGCAAATAACGAAGCGATAAATATTATACGTATAAACTTTGGTTATTACTGTACCTGCTCTACAGAGGTTTCTTTTAAGACAGCGCTTACGAGAGCAAAGCAAGCCTGCAGTATAGCTGAAGATAAAGAGGTTTTGCATTGCGGCTGGGACAGCAGCAACGGTAAAGAATTTGAAAGAAAGATTAAAATTGAAAATAACATACAAAGCGAAATCGAAAACAACCGGTTTTTCCTTGAATATCAGCCTATTTTAGATGCTAAAACCAATAAAATTATGGGGGCAGAGGTACTGTCGCGGCTTAATTCTCCGACAGAGGGTGTTTTAACACCATACTTTTTCCTTTCGGCTGTAAGTAATGTTGGACTAAATGAGAAATTTGATTATTACATATTCGAAAAAAATTGCAAATGGATTGCAAGTAATAAAGATAATCGCAGTAAATATGTGTATACAATCAATTTTTCTCGCTCTACTCTTTGCGATGAAAACTTTGCAGAAAATTTAATAAGAATTACAGAAGAATATGAAATCGACGCTTCGTGCATTGCTGTTGAAATTCTTGAAGATAAGAGCTTAAATGATAATGAAAAATCTACTATGACAAAAAATTTAGTCTGCCTAAAAGAAAAGGGAATGTTAATACTATTAGACGATTTTGGCAAAGGATATGCAAGCTTTGGAGATTTGACAGAGCTTGATATAAATATTGTAAAAATTGATAAATCAATTACTCAAAATGCAATAAATCAAACCGGCTTTGTAGTTCTTAAAAACATTATAAGAACGGCTCATGATTTAAAATTTAAGGCATTGTGTGAAGGCATAGAAACAGAAGAACACAAAAAAGCAGCTATTAATGCCGGATGTGATATGCTTCAGGGTTATTATTTTTATCGCCCGATGTCTGTTACTCAACTTGAAACTTTATTTGAAAAATAATAATGTGGTTTATTTCCTTTTGTTCAACCGAGCGAAGCGGCTGTAGCAAAATGTGCATACCGCTACTCGTGTTCGTTCGTGCCGCGTCTGTACTGCGACGGTGTGCAGTCATAAAATTTATCAAATGCCTTATAAAAGCCTTTAAGTGTGCCATAACCAACCTTTTCGGCAATTTCGGATATTGACATATTGCTTGCTTTTAGCAGATTGGTTGCCGCTTTAATTCGTTTTTGTGCGATAACCTCTTTATATGTGCATCCGTAATTCGCCTTAACAATGCGGTTTAACTGCTTTGTGCTTAAATGCAGCTGATTTGCAAGCTCATCAAGTGAAATATTTTGCGTATAGCAGGCAGATATTAAATTATGCAGCTTGTGCGTGCGGATTACGGTATCATCTGCAAGCGCATCATATGAGGGTGTTAGCGGCTCCTGAGCCAAAAGCTCGATAAGATTGACGATAAATTCGTGAAAATAAAGCGAATGTTTAAAATAATTTTCATTTTTAATACATTCGGCAAGTTTTTTAAAGCTTTCATAAATCGAAAAAGCATTGCTTGTGTGAATAATTGTTTCGCTTAAAAGCTTTGCCAAGGTTTCGTAAAGGCGGCTGTCGCTTTTAACATTGTTTTTTTCAAAGAAAAAATTTATGCAGTATCTTGCTGTGCCGTTGTCCTCTAAAATTGTATTGTGCATAAGCTTTGGCGGCACAATAATAAGACTGTCTTTTTTATATTCAAAAGTGTTTTCCTGAGTTGCTACCTTAAAATTCCCCGAGGCCACATAAAAAACCTCATAAGATGAATGAAAGTGCATAGGCTCTAAGGCTCTTGTGGGGTCAGGCGTAGATTCGTTTATGCCTCTGCCCGTTAAAAGAGTAAAATGCACGTTTTCTATATCAATATGCGTTTGCGTAAAATCAGATTGCTCAGCAATGAGTGCGTTCATTTTATTCACCTCTTATAATAATATATCACAACACATCCCAAAAGTCTATATTTTTTGTACTAATAAGACATTATAAAAATTATAAGTCACTAAATGGTATAGAAATCGGCAAAAAAATATATTAAAATAAGGACATCAAGATTAAAGGGGATAGAATGTTGTTAAAAAAAGGAAAGCTTTTTGAGATTATATCAGGTAGTGTTACATTTATACTTATTTTAGCTATGGGCATAATATTTAAGCAAAAGTTTCTTGCCATCCTGCCGCTTTTTATATCGCTTTTGGTTATGATTATGCAATCAAGAGTAAGCTCAATAGGATTTTTAATGGGCGGCCTTAACTCAGTTTTATATGCGATTGTATACGTGGGATTTGGGCTTTATGCATCGGCGGCATATGCGTTTTTTGTATCATTTCCGATGCAGCTTGTAACGTTTATCAACTGGCGGAAAAGACCATATGGCAAATCTACCATGTTGCGTAAATTAAGCGCAAAACAGCGTATTTTTGGTGCAATAGGTTTAATAATTTTATGGTTTGCTCTTACTGCGGCTGTAAACGCATTGGGCGGCAGCTATGGCGGGTTGGACAGCGCAGTATCATTAATAGGAATGGTGGGAACGCTGCTTTCGATGTTTGCATTTATAGAATACAGCTATTTTAGTATGGGTGCTAATATTTTAAGCATTGTTTTATACATAAATATGCTTGGCTCTATGCCCGAGCAGTCTACATATTTAGTAAGCTCTGCTTTTGGTTTGATTTGTAACGCACGCGCATTTTTAATCGCGCACAGGCTCTATAAAAAACAGCAGGAGGAAAAACAATGATTGACTTACAAAATAAAAGAGAAATGTTTTGGGATAGCTATCTTGTTGATGAAGAAAAAAGCACAGCCTTTAAAAGACTGAATCAGCCTGTTTTTAAAAAGGTTTGTTTCAGCTTTGATAAGGGTTTAGAGCTTGATTCGATAAGTGCTTTGTGTATGGTTAAGGACGATAAAGGCTATAAAATGTATTACAGTCCGTGGAACTCTAAAACAGGAGAAATCGGCTTGGCCGTTATCGAAAGCAAAGACGGAGTAAACTGGACAAGACCGGATTTAAACATTTGTGACTGCCCCGAGCTTTCGGGCTGTAACAACCTTATTATAAAAAAATGTGTAATGGGATATTTTGTGTTTTATGATACAAATCCTGACTGCCCGAAAGATGAAAAATATAAAGCGATAGGAACGGTGCATCCTGCACCGCCGCAAAAAGCAGGCTTGTGGTGCTTAACATCGCCTGACGGTTATCATTTTAAAGAATCGCATCTGCTTACCGAATACGGCAGATTTGATTCTCTTAATACGGCTCATTGGGATGGCAGCAGATATGCCTGCTATTTCAGGGATTTTCATAATACTACAATCCCTGGTAATATCGACGGAACAGAGGCGCCCGAAAAGCTTGGCGGTTTAACAACCGAGCAATGGCACAGCGGAATTCGTGATGTAAGGGTTATGTTTTCTAATGACTTTAAAAACTGGACAAAGCCCGAACGCATACAGTTTTATGACGGACTCGACTATGCGCTTTATACAAACAGCGTAAGTGTATACGAAAGAGCACCGCATATATTGGTAGGCTTTCCAACCAGATATTTTGAGAAAAAAGAGTGGACCGAAAACGAGGAGCAGATAGCAAGCAGCAAGCTTAAAAAGGATGCAATTAAAAGGCTTGAAAAGCGCGCAGGGCTTGCCATTAACGACTGTATTTTTATGCACAGCCGTGACGGCAAAAACTGGAGTCGATTTAATGAAGCATTTATAAGCTCCGGCTATGAAAACGAGCAAAACTGGGTTTACGGAGATTGCTATCCTGCATACGGTCTTGTCGATTCGGGAAAAGAAAGCTATTACATTCTGCAGCACAGCTGTCATCGCAGTTTTGGAATGGCTAAGCCTCTTAATCTTTACGAGATAAGAAAAGACGGATTTGCCTGCTATATGGCAGATGATAAAGAAAGGGTTATTGTAACAAATCCGCTTATATTCAGCGGCAAGGATTTGCATATTAACTTTTCAAGCTCTGCATTCGGATACATTTATGCAGATGTGCTTGACGAAAACGGAGAGCCGCTTTGTGATAAAAAAAGCTTTGAAATATACGGCGATACCATCGACAGAAAAATTTGCTTTGAGGATGGGTCGGATTTTTCGGAATTTGCAGGCAAACCGATAAGGATAAGATTTACTCTAAGAGATGCTAAATTATACTCTATGAGATTCATATAAAATCTGGGGCACCCAAAGGGGTGTTCTTGATTTTTGTACAAAAAACTAACTTTTCTATTGAAAGAAAAAGGGTGTTGTGGTATTATTAAGACATTAGTTTAAGCCTTGAGAGGATTGATAAAAAGTGGAGATTAAAGACTTATTAAAAATTGAAAAAAAAGGAATTATGCCTGAATATTTTCCTACTCCTATGCAGGCTTTTATATTTCGAAACTGGGGCATGATAGATAAATCCCGTTTGGCAGAAGTACTAAAAACCTCTGTCGAAAACGTCGAAAAAGAGGCGGCAAGAATGGGCCTTTCTGAGCAGGGGGATGTATCAGAATGGATGAAGAAGGGCTATATAACCGTCATTCGTTCAAACTGGCATCTTCTGCCTTATAAGCAGCTTTTAAAGCTGTTGGATTGGACTGCCGACAAGCTTAATCTTGCTTTAAAAGAAGAGGACTTTTTAGAGGTAAAGCTTGGCAGTTTTAAGCCTGAATGTCCTGAAATTAAATATAAAGAGCTGACCGATTCAGAAAAAGAACAAACCGAAAAAATACGAATTGAGATAGAAAAAGCAAAAAGTAATGTAACCGAGGTTTGCGCTCCGTTCGATTTTTGGAGCGAAAAACCGACCCCTGCATTTGTTGCCGAGCCTGACAGCGACAAGGTAGTTTTAACAAGCGGCTGGGGAATTTGTGATAAAACAGAGGATGACTTTGTAAAAATAATGGCAGAACGTTTTTGCAATCACATTAAAGATATGTGGGGCATCGACCTGTCAGGCAGAGCCTCAGAAGGCGAAATAGTGCTTTCACTTATCGAAGGCAAAGCCGATGAATATCACGAAATTATAATAGAAGATAAAAAAATTGAGATAAAAGCAGGCGCGAGCGCAGGCATTCTGCGCGCGCTTTATCGGCTTGAAGACTTGGCTTTGGCAAACGGCGGTGCATTTTTTGATGCGGCAAGCTATAAAAGAGAGCCGCGCTTCGAGGTGCGCTATATCTATTCGTTCAGCGCGCTTTATGACGGTGCGATGGATGTTGACAGCCGCACATGGTGCCCTGACGGACTTTTGGAGCAGTATGCAAAAACAGGCGTAAACGGCATCTGGCTTCAGGGAATTTTATATCGTTTGACAGAATTTCCGTTTGCTCCCGAAATGTCTGACGGATGGCAAACACGCCAGAAAAATCTTAACGATTTTGTAAAACGGGCAAAAAGCTACGGCATTAAGATATATTTGTACATAAACGAGCCGAGGTCGATGCCGCATTCGTTTTTTGAAAAATATCCCGATATGCGTGGTTCTGAAAGAGAACGTTATTCTTGTATGTGCCTGATGAATCAGAAAACTCAGGATTATTTAAGCGGAGCAGTCGAAAGGCTTTGCCGTGCCGTGCCTGATTTGGGCGGATTTTTTACAATTACAATGTCAGAAAATCCAACACATTGTCGCTCCGGCACTTTTGATAAAATATGTCCCACCTGTGCCGAGATTCCGCAAGGGGAGCTTGTTGCACTTGTGAACAGACTTGTAGCAGAGGGAGCAAAAAGAGTATCTGATAACATTCAGGTAATTGCGTGGGATTGGGGTTGGGCACCTGAGACAAATCTTTCGATTCACGACGGAACGAAAGAAAAATGTATAAGCCAAATTCCCGAAAGCGTTGCAATTATGTGCCAACGCGATGTAGGTATAAAATTTGAACGCGGCGGCATTAAAAACGAGGTTTATGACTATACAATGTCGGTTGACGGCGTAAGCGAAACCACATTAAAAACGTGGGAGGTAGCTAAAAAATACGGACACAAAACGGCAGTTAAGCTTCAGATAAACAACACCTGGGAATGCTCGACAACTCCGTATCTGCCTATTTACGGCTCGCTTATAAATCAGGTTGATGACCTTATTAAAACCGATGTTAATCACTTAATGCTAAGCTGGACTTTAGGCGGTTATCCGTCGCCTAACATCAAGCTTATATCAGAAAGCTTTTTTATCGAAAACGGTAAAACCGAGCCTGATTACAGCTTTGTGTTAAAGTCGCTTTACGGCAAAGATGCAGACAAGGTTAAAGAGGCAACCGATTTGTTCTGCAAAGCATTTTCAGAGTATCCGTTCCATGTATCGTTAGCATATAAAGGGCCGCATAACGGCGGTGTAGCAAATCCCTTATATCACAAGCCGACAGGCTATAAAGCCACTATGACCTGCTATGCATATGACGACCTTACCGGCTGGAGGGCAAATTATCCTGAAGATATTGCAGAAGACCAGTTTAAAAAGGTCAGCGATATATGGCAGGAGGGACTTTTAAAGCTAGATGGTGTCGAGGGCGAAATTAAAGATATTTCGTTTGTAAGCTATTCGCTTTTCCGCTCATCTTACGACCAGATAAGATTTGTTCGCTTAAGAGATAAATATGAACAGGAAAAAAACGAAGAAGTAAGAAAAGAAATTTTACAAGTAGTAAAAACCGAAAAAGAGCTTGCGACCACACTTTATGCAATTATGTGCCGCAGACCGTCGGTTGGCTTTGAGGCTGCAAACCACTACTATTTCAGCGCGGATATGGTTTTAGAAAAAATAATTAACTGTGCATTTTTAGAAGAATATTATAAGTTGTAAAAAATACTGTGGCATATGCCACAGTATTTTTTATTATGTTTAAAACTTTAGTTGCATATTTACTAAAAAAGTAGTATAATTAGTATTAAATAAGATAGAATTGCGCTATATATAGCTATTAGAGGTTTGATATGCAGAAAAAGAAATGGATTTTGCTGAGTAAAAACAACAGCCGTGATGATGTTTTACGTATCAGCAGCGAAAATCAGCTTCCGCCGATATTGGCAACCGTGCTTTTAAACCGTGGAATTGAAGATGTTAAAGAATATCTTTTGCCCGAAACTGAAAAATTGCTCGACCCTTTTATTATGAAGGGAATGGAACAGGCAACAGAGCGTATTTTGGCGGCTATTAAAAACGGTGAGCACATAACGGTGTACGGTGATTATGATGTTGACGGAATTACATCAACAGCCGCACTCGTAAAGTTTTTGTCTGCTCATAAGGCAGATGTTGATTATTATATCCCTGACAGATTAGAAGAAGGATATGGAATGAACCGCGATGCAATTGACAGAATTGCTGCGCGCGGCACTAAACTTATGATTACGGTGGATTGCGGAATTACGGCAGTAGCCGAAATTGAATATGCCGCAAGCTGCGGTATGGATGTAATCGTTACAGACCATCATGAATGTAAAGAAAGTCTGCCCGATGCTTTGTGTATTTTAAATCCTAAGCAGACTGATTGTCCATATCCGTTTAAAAAACTGGCAGGTGTGGGTGTTGTATTTAAGCTCTTGCAGGCACTTACGCTTAAACTAAAATATCATATGAAAGAGCTTTTAGATGAATATTTAGACCTTGTTGCAATCGGTACAGTAGCAGATGTAATGCCGCTTTTAGGCGAAAACCGTATAATTGTTAAAAAAGGCTTAGAGCTTATGAAATATACGACCAACAAGGGAATTTGGGCACTTATTGAGCAGGCAGGCATAGATGCCGCAGCTGTTACCGCAGGAACAATAGGCTTTGTTTTAGCACCCAGAATTAATGCGGCAGGCCGTATGGGTGACCCTAAATGTGCTGTCGAGATGCTTCTTGCACAAGACGAGAAGAGTGCGCGTGAGTATGCACAGATGCTGGATGAAGAAAACCGTGAACGTCAGGCAAACGAGCAGCAGATTATGGAGCAGGCATTAGAAATCCTTAAAAGTGATAAATCTATGCAGGATGACTATGTTTTAATATTAGACCACGAAGACTGGCATCACGGAATTATAGGAATTGTGGCATCTAAAATATCTGAACGCACCGGCAAGCCGTGCGTGTTGATAAGCACGACAGATGAAAACGGCAAAGGCTCGGGTCGCAGCATAAAAGGCTTTAATCTGTTTAAGGCTTTAGAGCATTGTGCAGAAAGTCTTTCGAAATTCGGAGGGCACGAGCTTGCGGCAGGTTTAAGTGTTAAAACAGATAAAATAAAAGAATTCAGAAAGAAAATAAACGAGTATGCGAAAGAACATCTTACGCAAGATGATTTTATTCCCAAAATATATGTAGACAGCGAATTACCTATTGAATATATAAATATGAATACTGCCGAAAAGCTGGCGGTTCTTGAGCCATACGGAATGGGAAATGCAAGCCCCATATTCTTTGCGCGTGGTCTTGAAATTGCAAATATAAGAGTGCTTAGCGAGGGTAAACACATTAAGCTGTCGCTTAACAGAGCCGGCTGTGCAATTGATGCAGTAGGCTTTAGTATGGGCGCATATGCAGACGAAATTAAAGTGCACGACAAAATAGACATTTTATTTCAGCTTGATATTAACGTATTTCGCGGTGAACGTCAGGTTCAGGCTATATTAAAGGATATGAGATTTTCAGATTAAAGGTGGTGAGTGCAGTGGAAAAAATAGAAAATTCTTTTGAACGGTTAAAAGAAAAGGTTGTTTTGTACAATCCTAAAATAGATGTTGAAAGACTGGTTGAGGCTTATGAGCTTGCTAAAGTTGCTCACGAAGGACAAATGCGAAAATCGGGAGAGCCGTATTTATCGCATCCTTTAGCAGTTGCACATATTTTAGCCGATTTAGAACTCGACTGCGACTCACTTGTAGGGGCTCTTTTGCACGATGTTGTTGAAGACACCCGGTTTACATTAAATGATATAAAAAAGCAATTTGGCGAAAACGTTGCGCTTATTGTAGACGGTGTAACAAAGCTTGGTAAAATTCAGTATACATCAAAAGAAGAACAGCAAATCGAAAACTTGCGCAAGATGTTTCTTGCGATGGCAAAGGATGTACGGGTAATAGTAATAAAGCTTGCAGACCGTTTGCATAATATGCGTACCATAAAGGCTAAAAGCGAAGATAAGCAGAGAGAAAAGGCGCGTGAAACCATCGAGGTTTATGCAGCCTTAGCGCATCGTCTCGGTATGTCCAAAATCAAGATGGAGCTTGAAGATTTATCGCTAAGATACTTAGACCCTATTGCCTATAAAGAAATTACAGATTCGATAAATTTAAAAAGACGTGAACGTGAAGAATATATCAATGACATAATGAGCACTTTAGATGAAAAGCTAAAGGAAATTGGCATTCATTCTCACGTAATGGGCAGAGCCAAACATTTTTACAGTATTTATCGCAAAATGTTTACGCAAAATAAAAATATCGACGAGCTTTACGACCTTTTTGCAGTTCGTGTTATAGTTGACAGCGTTAAAGACTGTTATGCGGTTTTGGGTCTTGTTCACGAGCTTTATTATCCTATTCCGGGCAGATTTAAAGACTACATCGCAATGCCTAAGCCGAATATGTATCAGTCGCTTCATACTACGGTTATAGGACCTAACGGAACACCGTTTGAGATTCAGATAAGAACGTGGGATATGCACCGTGTTGCAGAGCACGGTATCGCAGCCCATTGGAAATATAAAGAGGGGCGCTCGGGCGAGTCCGATATGGATTCAAAGCTTGAGTGGATTCGTCAGATTTTAGAAATTCAGCAGAATGTTGTTGATTCTGATGACTTTATGCGTACCTTAAAAATTGACCTCTTTGCAGACGAGGTATTTGTGTTTACCCCAAGGGGTGACGTTATAAATCTTCCGGCAGGCTCGACTCCTATCGACTTTGCGTTTATGATTCACAGCGCAGTCGGATGTAAAATGGCAGGAGTTAAGGTAAACGGAAAAATCGCAACCTTAGACTATAATCTTCAAAACGGCGACATTGTCGAAATTATGACATCATCTGCCGTACACGGACCAAGCCGCGACTGGTTAAAGCTTTGTAAAACATCTCAGGCAAGAACGAAAATAAACCAATGGTTCAAGCGCGAACGCCGTGAAGAAAATGTTTTGCGCGGCAAAGATATGGTCGATAAAGAATTAAAACGTATAAATATGACAGCTGCGCAGCTTTTCCGTCCTGACTGGATAGATGCCATCTGCAAAAAATATAATTTTGCAAATATCGACGATTTATATGCCGCAGTAGGATACGGTGCACTTACTGTAAATAAGATTATCGGCAGACTCAGAGAGCAGTACAGAACAGCAATAAAGAACGAAGAACCCGATATTGTTGCAACTGTGGCAGCACCGCCGCAGCCTAAAAAGATTTCGGCAAGCAACGGTGTTATAGTAGAGGGAATAGATAACTGCTTAGTGCGTCTTTCGCGTTGCTGTAATCCTGTCCCGGGCGATGAAATTGTAGGATATATCACTCGCGGCAGAGGCGTTTCGGTTCACAGAAAGGATTGTCCGAACATCGTTGCCGAAAACCGGTTCAGCGGAACAGACCGCTTAATTAAAGTATATTGGCAGGATGAAGCTGCACAAAAAAATTCATATCTTACAGAGCTTACAATTTCGGCATACGACCGCAAAGGCTTGCTGGCCGAAATTGCAAAGGTTATTTCAGATTTAAGAATTTTGATAAGTGCAATTCATTCGCATACAACCAAAGAGCAGGTTGCAGTTATAAAAATCACAATGGAAATTACCTCAAAAGAGCAGTTTGATTCTGTTCAGAATAAGCTTGCCGCATTAAAAGGCGTGTTTGAGGTATCGCGTGAAAGCTGATTTTAAGGGAGAATAAAATGATTTTAGAAACAATAGTTACAGGATACATTGAAGAAAACTGCTATTTAGCAGGGGATGAAAACGAGCTTTTGGTAATAGATCCCGGTGACGAGGCAGACAAAATTTTAAGAAGAATAAATGATAACGGCTATAAAGTTAAATATATTGTTTTAACACATTGCCACTACGACCACATCGGTGCTGTGGCAGAAATAAAAGAAAAAACAGGTGCAAAAATTGTTGTTTGCGAAAAGGAAAAGGCAAATTATTTAAACCCGGATATAAGTATGATGGGGCATTTTGGCGATGGAGACGTAGCAGAGCCGGATGTTACAGTATCAGAGGGTGACGAGCTTATATCGGGTAAATACAGCTTTAAAATTATAGAAACACCCGGACATACAAGCGGAGGTATGTGCCTTTCGTGTGATGGTGCTCTGTTTTCGGGAGACACCATCTTTCGCAGAGGAATAGGTCGTGTTGATTTACCTACCGGCTCGATGAAACAGATTATTAATTCAATAAAAAACAAGCTGTTTTTGTTAGCTGATGATACGCGTGTATATTGCGGTCACGGACCTGCCACAACGATAGAATACGAAAAGAAACACAACGAGATATACGAGTGGGAAAGGTATTACAATGAGCGATAATATTTCTTTGCCCTGGGGCAGCCTTAGCGGAATCCGTCCTGTTAAACGTGTTGTTCAGATGAAAGAAAAAGGAATGACTGATGACGAAATTACGAAAGTTTTAACAGAGCAATTTTCGGTAAGTCAGGAAAAAATAAATCTTGCGATTGATATTGCAGACCGCGAAATTAAGGTTTTTCCTAAACCACCGCAAAACAGCTGCAGTTTATATCTTGATATTCCGTTTTGTCCGTCAAAGTGCATTTACTGTTCGTTTGCATCAATGGGTGTTGACCAGATGAAGCACTTTGTAGAGCCTTATTTAGAGGCTATGTTTACCGAAATTGACGAAACTGCAAAAATAGTTCGCGATTTAGGCTTTAAAGTAGATACGGTATATATCGGCGGTGGCACACCCACCACACTATCGGCTGAGGATTTAGACAGACTGCTTTATAAAATTTCGCAGAAGTTTGACCTTAAAAATTTAAAAGAATTTACTGTCGAAGCCGGCAGACCTGACACAATTACAGCATCTAAGCTTTTGGCAATGCGCCGAAACGGTGTTGACAGAATAAGCGTTAATCCGCAGAGTATGAATGAAAAAACACTTAAAATAATCGGCAGAAAACACAGTCCCGAGCAGATTGAAAGAGCTATGGAGCTGGTCAGAAAACACGATTTTTGTGCAGTAAACATGGATGTTATAGCAGGCTTGCCTGAAGAAACAACCGAAGAATTTTCAGATTCTCTTATAAAGGTTGCGGCGTTTGAGCCTGAAAACATAACTGTTCATACCATGTGTATAAAACGCGCTGCAAGACTCACGACAGAAGAGCAGGATTTAGAGCTTTCAGAGGATATGGCTGTTCAGAATATGGTACGTTTTGCGCATAGACTGCTAAAAGAAAAAGACTATCATCCATACTACCTTTACCGACAGAAAAAAACACTCGGAAATCAGGAAAATACGGGTTTTTGCCGTGAAGGATATGAAGGACATTATAACGTATATATGATGGAAGAACTGCAAACGGTAATATCTATGGGTGTCGGCGGAGTTACTAAGTTAGTTAAAGGCGACCGCATAGAAAGAATTTTTAATATAAAAGATGTGCGAGAATATATAAAACGTTTAGATGAACTTGTAAACAGAAAACAATTTTTATATGAATTTTTCAAATGAAAAGGAGTGTCGCAAATGAAATGCCCCTATTGTGAATTTGAGGAAAGCAAGGTTGTTGATTCCCGTCCGACTGACGAAGGAGAAGCAATAAGACGGCGCAGAGAGTGCTTAGAGTGCGGAAAGCGCTTTACCACTTATGAAAAGGTCGAAAGCATACCGCTTATGGTAATTAAAAAGGATGGCTCAAGACAGATGTTTGACAGTCAGAAGCTGTTAAACGGTATTGTTCGTGCGTGCGAAAAACGTCCGGTTGCAATGAAGGATATTGAGCGCATTACCTTTGATATTGAATCTGCGATTCAGAACAATCTTCAAAGAGAGGTATCTTCTGACAAAATCGGTGAGATGGTAATGGACAGATTAAAAGAGCTTGACGAGGTATCATACGTTCGTTTTGCATCGGTTTACCGTCAGTTTAAAGATGTAAATACCTTTGTTGAAGAGGTAAACAGACTGCTAAATAAATAATATTAAGAGGTTTATATGCTATTAATAGGAAATGATTGGGACAATATAATAGGTGACGAGTTTTCTAAGGACTATTATCTTGCTCTGCGCTCAAAGCTTGCGGCAGAGTATAAAGAGCATGCCGTTTATCCTGATATGCACAACATTTTTAACAGCTTAAAAATGACACCGTACAGCGAGGTTAAGGTTTTGCTTTTGGGACAAGACCCTTATCACGGTGTGGGGCAGGCTCACGGACTTGCTTTTTCTGTTCAGCCGGGAGTTGACCAGCCTCCGTCGCTTGTTAATATGTTTAAAGAGCTTGAGTCGGATTTGGGAATTAAAAGACCCGAAACAGGCTGTTTAGTGCCATGGGCAAAAAGGGGAGTTATGCTTTTAAACACAGTTCTGACTGTGCGAGAGGGCGAGCCGAACTCTCATAAAAGTCTGGGATGGACACAGTTTACCGACTGTGTAATTAAAAAGCTTAACGAGCGCGAAGACCCGGTTATTTTCTTGTTATGGGGCAATAATGCAAAAGAAAAATTGCCGCTTATAACAAATAGTCACCATTATGTATTAATGGCGGCGCATCCCAGTCCTTTGTCGGCAAGCAGAGGATTTTTCGGATGCAAACATTATAGCAAGGTTAACACATTGCTTGAGCAAATGGGCAAGCAGCCAATAGACTGGTCGCTTTCAGAATAGAAGTAAAAGAGGCACGAAAGATGGAATACATTATTTTTGACCTGGAATGGAACAGGTATGCCAGATGCGTTAAGGGGGCATGTCCTGATGAGGTAATTCAGATTGGCGCAGTAAAATATGACAGCCATATGAATTATTTAGGCAGCTTTAACTGCCTTATCCGTCCGGGGTTGTACAATAAAATAGAGCCCACCGTTGAAAAAATGACGGGCATAACAATGAAAAAGCTTGAAAAAGAGGGTGTTCCGTTTCCGGTGGCATTTCGCGAATTCAGAAAATTTATGGGTAAAAAATTCGTTTTAATGTCATGGGGAATGCAGGATGCTTCTGTTTTGCGCTCAAATTGCCTGTACTATGACAAAAATGTGCCGCTCGACTGGTTAACGCGCTATGCCGATTTGCAAAAATATGCCTCTGATGTAATCGAAAAAGAGTCAAAGCAACGTCAGATTGGTCTTAAAATAGCGGCAGATTCTTTCCCGATTGAATATGAAGAAGAAACGCTCCACGATGCGTTGGTTGATGCAACTATATCGGGCGAGGTGTTTGTGCGTATATTTGATAAGCGACGCTTTGCGAAATATATTGTGAATGCTGTTGAGGTAAATCAGCATTATAAAAATATTCACATAACAGATTTAGGGCATAAATGTGTTGATAAACGCCAGCTTAAAATGCGTTGTCCTGTATGCGGACGCTATGCGCAGGTTAAAAAAGGCTGGTACAAGCAGGGCGGTAAATTTATTTCGCAGAATCATTGCAAAAAGTGTAACACAGAATTTGTGTGCTCGCTCGAAATTTTGCTGACGTATGCTAATGTTGTCAAATATAAAAAGAGGGTCAAGATTTTAGAGGATGTTAATAAAAGTGATAAGTAGGGGCGATTCACGAATCGCCCTACTATAACATACAAGGTGTTAAATTATGAAAATCATTGCACATATAAAAACAGATTTTAAAGAAAAGTTCGGAATTCCCAGACAAAGCGGCTTGGCAGAAAATACGCAAGGAAAAATAATATTTGAAAAGGAATACCGTGTAAAAGAGGCTTTTCGCGGCTTGGAAGACTTTTCGCATATATGGCTATTGTGGCAGTTTTCAGAGGCTGTGCGAGAAAACTGGTCACCAACCGTAAGACCGCCGCTTTTGGGTGGTAACAAAAGGGTAGGTGTGTTTGCCACACGTTCACCGTTTCGCCCTAATCCTATCGGTCTTTCGTGCGTTAAGCTTGAAAAAATAGAGTACACAAAAAATGACGGCCCCGTTCTTTATGTGAGCGGAGCCGATATTTTAGATGGAACACCGATATATGATATAAAGCCTTATCTTTCTTATGCAGATTCGCATCCCGATGCGATTGGCGGCTTTACGGAAAATTTGAACGAACGAAGCTTAAAGGTCGAAATTGGTGACGAAAAATTTTATGATATTCCTGAACAAAAGCAGCAAGAAATTATAAAAATTCTTTCGCATGACCCCAGACCATCATATAAAGATGACGGTAAAAACTATGGTATGAAATATAACTCATACGAAATAAAGTTTTGCGTTACAGACGGTATTTTAACCGTTACATCTTTAGAAAGTGCCGATTAGTTATTTTATATTGCCAATAAAGAAATTTTTAGCTTTGGAATAAATAAGAAGCAGAACACATACGCAGATTATCAGCTCGGGAATCATATATGTAGACTGATAGATAAGCGAATATATCCAAGGATTTTGTCCCTCGGGGGCATATGATGCAAAAAGCACGGCTCCGCTTATAAGTGAGCTTAAAAATCTTCCGAATACACCCAGGCAGCTTCCCAAAATGATGCCGGGTGTATTTTTTTTAAAAAATCCTGCCACGCCTAAAAGTCCGAAAGCTAAAACATAGTCTAAAAGTATAGACATCGGATGATAAATAACGCCCGATAGCATAGCAGAAATTGTGCCGTAAAGTGCGCCTGCTACAATTCCTGATAACGCACCGCAGCGAAAGCTTATAAGCAGTACAGGAATCATTGTAAGGGCAATTGAGCCGCCCTGCGGCATTTCCCACACCTTGATAAAGCTGCATACAACGGCTAATGCAACAGCCATTGCAATTTCGGTAATCTGTCTTGTTTTTTTCATAATTATTTCTCCTTTTGTTTATTTACAAAACAGATGAAAAGCATTAATCGGTGTTTTTAAAAAATAAAAAGCGTATCCGTACGGATACGCTTTGATTGTTTTTCTCGTTCGTGATCCCTACGCTGGCATTATCCATATCAGGTTACAGGGTCGAAATTCTCAATTTCCTCTCAGCCTGTTTACAAGCTCCCCTTCATCTATTTTGTTTTCAAAAATATTATACCACCAATTCAGACATCAGTCAAGACTTTTTAGTGCTGGTGTTTAATAAGCCCCAAAAGCTTTGAAAGTTCCATTACCACAAACGGAGTTAAAACAAGACCTAAAGCCGCTAAATACAAGCCGGCAGGAAGTGCAATAAGTCCGAAAATGGTTTTAAGCGGAGTAAATACTACCAATGCAACTAATACGGTAGAAAGCGCAGCCGCGCCGTTAAGATTTTTATTTGTGAATATACCGATTTTAAACAACGAGCGTTCACTGCGCATATTAAAGCTCTGAACAACCTGAGAAAGTGCTAAAACGATAAATGCTACTGTCTGACCGCCCTCTAAGCATCCGGTAACGATTTCGCCAAGCTTAAAGCCGATTAAAGAAAGTGTACCGAACATTATACCCTGAAGAATAACACGAATACCAAAGCCGTGTGCAAAAATACCCTCATTTTTCGGCTTTGGAGCCTTGTTCATAATATTTTCTTCAACTGCTTCCATACCGAGCGCAATCGCCGGGAAGCTGTCAGTTACAAGGTTAATCCACAAAAGCTGCATAGATAAAAGCGGTGTTTTATGCCATAAGAGCATTGCCGCAAATACGGTTATAACCTCACCTATGTTTGTTCCGAGCAGGAAGCCTACAACCTTTTTAATGTTTGCATAGATTCCGCGACCTTCTCTTACTGCATCGACAATAGTTGCAAAGTTGTCGTCTGTAAGAGTCATATCTGCGGCGCCTTTAGCAACGTCTGTACCTGTAATACCCATAGCACAGCCGATGTCTGCGGCTTTAAGTGCCGGAGCATCGTTAACACCGTCACCGGTCATTGATACAACCTGACCGCGTCTTTGCCAAGCTTTTACAATACGGATTTTATTTTCAGGTGATACACGCGCATAAACTGAAATATGTTCTACAACCTCATCTAACTCTCTGTCTGTCATAGCATCAAGCTCAGCGCCGGTTATAGCCTTGTCGCCCTCTTCTAAAATGCCAAGCTCTCTTGCGATGGCAGATGCGGTAACGACGTGGTCGCCGGTAATCATAACAGGCTTAATTCCTGCCTGACGGCAAATTTTCACCGCTTCTTTTGCTTCCGGTCGAGGCGGGTCAATCATACCTACAAGTCCCATAAATATAAGGTCTTTTTCAATCTCTTCGGATGTAAGTGTTTCCGGTATTGTATCAATTTCTTTATATGCAACCGCCAAAACACGAAGAGCATTTTCGCTCATTTTTTCGGTAATTTCTTTTGCGGTAGTCAAATCGCCGCTTATGCAGCGGTCAGCCATCACATCGAATGCACCTTTTACAATAACGATGTTTGTGCCGTCGATTTTGTTTATTGTTGTCATCAGCTTTCTGTCTGAATCAAACGGAATTTCGCCAAGACGCGGATATTTTTTATTCAAATCGTCTTTAGGCATACCGTTTTTATGAGCTGCTAAAACGATTGCGGTTTCAGTCGGGTCGCCGATGTGTTGTTCGCCGTTAGATGAAAATACAACAGAGCCGTCACAGCATAGAGTTCCGTAGCTGAGCAGCTTTTTAATTTCGTCGCTGCAGTTGCTGGTTATATCTTCGCTTTCGCCCTTGCCGTCAAAATATGCCTTAACCAAGGTCATACGGTTTTGTGTAAGTGTTCCTGTTTTATCAGAGCAGATAACAGATGCGCTGCCTAATGTTTCAACTGCAGGAAGTCTGCGGATTAAAGCATTGCGTTTTACCATTCTCTGAACACCGATAGAAAGCACTATCGTAACGATTGCAGGTAATCCCTCAGGTATTGCCGATACTGCTAAAGATACTGCTGTCATAAATATTTCAAGAACCGGAATGCCGTTTATAATACCTATAATAAAGATAACCAGACAAGCTGCAAGAGCTAAAATTCCAAGATATTTACCAAGCTGTGCCAGTTTTTCCTGAAGAGGAGTCTGTCCTTCTGCTTCGTTATCTAAAAGATTTGCAATTTTACCCATTTCGGTATCCATACCGGTTGCGGTAACAACTGCTGTTGCTGTTCCGTAAGTAACGCTGCAGCCCGAAAAGACCATATTTGTGCGGTCGCCTAGGGGCGCATCTTCTTTAACATCTGCGTTTGCATCCTTTTCGCTGGGTACAGATTCACCCGTTAAGGCAGATTCTTCTGATTTTAAGCTTACGCTATGCAAAAGTCTTGCGTCTGCAGGGATAAAATCGCCTGCTTCTAATCTTATAATATCACCGGGGACTAAAAGTGATGCGTCAATAATCTTTTCTTCGCCGTCACGGATTACGCGTGCGTGCGGAGCAGACATATTTTTTAATGCATCGAGTGCTTTTTCTGCCTTGCTTTCCTGCATAACACCCATAATCGCATTTAAAATTACGATTAAAAGAATTAAAACAGGTTCAAAAAATTCTTTGGGATTGCGCTCGACGCAGGCAATAATAAACGATATTGCAGCGGCAACGAGCAAAATAAGAATCATAGCATCTTTAAACTGCTCGCCAAAGCGCTGTAAATTTGTTTTTTTCTTTTTTTCTTTTAATTTGTTAGGACCAAATTTTGCACTCAGTTCGGAAACCTGATTTGAAGTGAGTCCCGACACAGCATTTGTTTTAAGCTCGCTTAAAACAAATGCTTTTGATTGATTGTGGAATAACAATTTAACTCCTCCTTATTTTTTAAAATAAAAAAACTCAAGTATAACTTTGCTATACTTGAGTATGTATCCTTATTTTACGACTCGTGTATAGGTTTTATACATGAGTCTCGCATATTAAAGCAAGCCAGACCAAAAGGCCATGATGTTGACTTGCTGCGTATAATAAATACGCTTGCTACTCCCTCACAGGAACTTTATTTTTTTACATATTATAGCATTTAAAAGAAAAATTGTCAAGCGGATTTGGCAAAAATATATGAATCTTAAACATAATGGTATTTTTAATTGATTTCTGCATTAATTTGGTTTATAATCTTATATGTAAATAAAACAAGAGGGGAGATAGCGGCTTTTGGCCGCGATTTTTATGAAAATTTTTCAACCAAAGCTTTTTGATTCGTTAAAGCATTATGACGCAAAGCAGCTGTCTAAAGACATTATCGCCGGAATTATAGTTGCAATTATTGCGCTTCCGCTTTCTATTGCTCTTGCGATAGCATCTGGTGTATCGCCCGAGCAGGGTCTTTATACCGCAATAGTGGCAGGATTTGTTATTGCGTTTTTAGGTGGCAGTAATGTTAATATATCCGGTCCTACTGCGGCATTTGCAACAATAGTTGCAGGCATAGTTGCTCAGTTCGGAACGGGCGGACTTGTAATTGCTACCATTATGGCAGGTATAATGCTGATTTTAATGGGTGTTTTAAAATTTGGTGCGCTCATCAAATACATCCCTTATACAATTACAACAGGCTTTACCTCAGGTATTGCACTTACAATTGTAATAGGGCAGCTTAAAGATTTTATGGGTCTTACATTTGCAGAGGGAACACACGCAGTTGAAACTATGGAAAAACTCTCTGCTGTTATCGAGTCTATTACAACAATTAACTGGCATGCTATTATAGTTGGTGCAGTTGGTTTGGCTGTTTTAATTATATGGCCTAAAATCAATAAAAAAATTCCCGATTCGTTAATTGCGGTCATTGTCGGAGTTTTAATGGTTAAATTTTTACCGCTTAACGTAAATACAATCGGTGATTTATACACCATTTCGCGTGAGCTTCCTAAGCTTTCTGTTCCTGCATTTGATTTTGCAGCCATCGGCGAGCTTTTGCCGAGTGCATTTACAATTGCAATTTTAGCGGCTATCGAATCGCTTTTATCCTGCGTGGTATCTGACGGAATGATAAACGACAAGCACAATTCAAATACCGAGCTTATCGCTCAGGGTGCAGGTAACATTTTTTCGGGGCTGTTTGGCGGTATTCCTGCAACGGGAGCAATCGCAAGAACAGCGGCTAACGTTAAAAACGGCGGACGTACACCGATTGCAGGTATAGTTCACGCATTGGTGCTGTTGCTTATTTTAGTTGTATTAATGCCGTATGCTGCCTGGATTCCGATGCCGATAATCGCTGCTATTCTGTTTATGGTTGCATATAATATGTGCGAATGGCGACATTTTGTCGAAATCTGCAAAACCGCACCGAAGAGCGATATAGCAGTATTGGTTGTAACATTTGTGCTTACTGTTGTATTTGACTTGGTTGTTGCTATCGAAATCGGACTTTTGGTAACGGTTATACTGTTCTTAAAGAGAATGACAGATGTCACACATATCCGCACCTGGCATCAAGGGGATAAGGACATTACCGACGAGGGCAGATTAAAGGTAATTCCGCCAAAAACCCAGGTATATGAAATAAACGGACCTATGTTCTTTGCAACGTCTGATAAGTTTGCCGAAATTCCTGTTTCTGACGATATAAAGGTAATAATTTTAAGAATGAGAAATATTCCGGCACTTGATATTTCGGCACTTCGTGTAATGGCATCACTTTATGAGGATTGCCAAAAGAGAAATATAACTGTGTTGTTTTCTCATGCAAACAAACAACCTGTTTCTGTTATTAAAAAGGCAGGACTTTATGATAAAGTCGGTGCAGAAAACTTTGTAAGCAACATCGACGAAGCATTAGCACGTGCTGAAAAAATTGTAATGGAATAAATTTCCAGAAATATTTTATAAAAGTACTTGACAATGTATTATCTATGTGTTATAATACTCAAAGTCAAGTATATCGCGGGATGGAGCAGTCCGGTAGCTCGTCGGGCTCATAACCCGAAGGTCGGTGGTTCAAATCCGCCTCCCGCAACCAAAAGGATAGGCTTCGCATCATGCAGATGTGGAGCCTTTTTTCTGTGTTTTTGCCCATTCGGAACGATACAAATTAAGACCGATTTAGTCGTATTAATTTCGTTCTTTTTGGGCGGCAAATGGGCGGCGAAAGTAATTTTTGCTCAAAAAGCATCTGCGTTTGTCGTCGGCTCTCTGTCGACGTCGAAATAAATTCCCTTAATAAATCATAGAATACCATTAAGCCAATATATCTAGGGAAGATAATCGGGAATAATCCACAGCTAAATCAGCAAGGCGAAAGAAGTCAAAACACACACGGCTACAAAAAATCCCCGAATTCCCTTTTGTTTTTTGGGATAGTAGCACTATTCTCAAAAATTGAAATACTTTCGTACAGATGTTAGCCTGATGGCATCTGTGCCTTTCGGGCAGTACTTGGAGTTTATCATAGACATTGATTCTGTCATTGACGCCCATTTGACGGCAAAAAAGGGCGAAAAAATAGTGCCATTTTCATAGGCACTGGTCTTGTCAAATATTTCATTATAATCTCATCTTGTATAATCAAGTCGTTATGGCATAATGGCATCTATAATATTTGCCGCATTTTCGTCCATTGTCTCTGTATAGTGAACATACACATTTAATGTTGTACTGATATCAGAGTGTCCCAATCTTGACTGAACAGTCTTTGCAGGAAGCCCTTCTTGTATCATCATAGTAGCATTACTATGTCGCAAGTCGTGGAATCGTGCATCACGGATGTTATTTTTTTTAATAAACTTTTTCCATTTTTTACTTATGGTATCTGGGTGGTAAGAAGTACCATCATCTTTACATACCACTAAGTTATTATCTTTAAAAAATATATCTGGGTTTGATTTCTTGGCAAGATAATTTTGATATTCTTCCTGCAGTACATTAAGTACTTTGTTTGGTATCTTTATTTTGCGAATTCCGGCAGTAGTTTTGGGAGCTTTTACAAACGTCTTACCATTCCCCTTGTAAATACTTTTGCTTATGGAGATTACCCCTGACTTAAGGTCGATATCTGACCATTTTAATGCCATCAACTCACCTCGTCTTAGACCAGCAGCAAGCTCTAAAAGTAGAACGACATATAAATCGGTATTTTTTGCAGTTGTCAAGATGTTTTGTATTTCAGTTGTTGTATATGCATTAGCTTGATACTTTTTAAACTTTGGTTTTTCTACACCTACGCAGGGATTGTCTGTAATTAGGTGTAATACTTTGGCTTTTTCGAGTGCAGGCTTAAGAATGTTAAACGCATTACATACTGTTTTGGCTGATAACTTAAGACTTAAGCTATTGACCCATTGCTGAATGGTATTGGTATTCAGTGCTTTCAGTGGAATCGAGCCGATATATGGGTTAATCCGATTTTGTATGGTTTCCTTATAGCTATTTTTTGTCGATTGCTCGATATTAGGCAAATATAGTGATTGCCATTGTGCCAACCAATCGCTAAGTTTAATTGCTGATGCAGTAACGACTCCACCGTTTTCAACTTCTTTAATGAACTTACGGAGTCTTGCCTCCATTTGTTTCTTTGTTCCACGAAAAGTTTCATAGTGTCGGTCGCGTTTACCTGTTAGGGGGTCTCTGTCTGCTTCGACCGTTAGTTGATATGAGATACCATTTTTTGTTTTTCTTGTGCGATAATGCCCAGTTGCCATCACACATACCTCCTTTATTTATTTCGATTTATAATATATATTTATACCAATGACAAACTCGATTTTAAAGAGTATTGTCAAGGTTAATATATTGATTTTTCTGCAGAAAAGCTGTAAGCTTTGATTCTTCTATACGATACTGCCGACCTATTTGTATATAAGGTATGCCAGAGTATTTTATAAAGTCAAGAGCCTTGTCGTATGAGATTTTGAGAATGTCAGCAATTTCCTGCGGAGTTAATAGCGTCATTATTTTCACCACCTTTTTTGTCAGCCAATAATACTTTTGCCTGCGATTTAAGTTTGACTAATTTAGAACGAGGAGGGTCTGATTCTGCTTCGTCTCTATATGTTATTAATACAAAAACCTCTTCTTCATCACCATTAGGTTCTATCTTACGACTCCTTGTAGGACGGTCTTTGTCTCTGCTAATTACACCTGCATCTGACCATGCCTTAGCGCAAGTCGCAACGTTAGGAAAATTATATTTTTTTAAAATTTCTTCCACAAAAGTCTTACGAATAATATACTCAAATGCAATTTTTTTACCGTTGTGAGTTTTATTTCTTGGCTCATTTATCTTACCGTAGATTTTGCCGTTAGGAACATGCTCACCGTGATAAAAACTATTGATGTTCGTACGGCATTCACCAAGAATTTTCTCATAACTCTCAAGAGCAACATTGCGAGATTTACCATTTTCGTTCTCGTGCTCGATAAGGAAATTTATAATGCGGTCTGTATCAAAACTTATGCCGAGAGCATCCTTTGCTATTTCTGCCGTGGTTACAAACAAAGTAGCAAATTTTTCAACAAATCTTTCTTGATTATGACTTTTGGGTATATCTTCCTTGAGTTTCTCTAGCCATTTTTTGTATATGGGCATAACATAACCTATTCCCCCCTTGCTGATAATGTGTTCAGCCAACAGTGGCACGGCATGACCACAATGCTTTCTGCAAGTCTCCTTGATTCGATTCGAGTGTTCTGCACTATCAGTGATTGGTTTTCGTATTTCCATCACACGAATAGCTAAGCCTTCAAGTTTAGCAGAGCATCTTTCAAGCAATGAGCTTTCACCATTGCTGATAAACACAGTAGAAAATCTTTCAGATACTCTTGATTTCAGGTCAGTTGTCAATCTTTTTTTGTCTGAACCTTCACTCAAGTTAAATATAAGCTGTGTCATGTTTTTGCTGAGATTTTTGCCCAACTCGTTAAGAATGGTAACTGCACCTTGATTACCAGCCTGTGAAGTTATTGTAGCATTATCAGTTGCTCCCCATGATTGCAACAGGCTTTGATGTCTTACCTGTTGACCTTGGTTATCGGTTTTAACTATTACACCCTCAAATGGTCTTCCCATTGTAGATGTCGCAGCTTCGCAAGCAGTTGTTTTTCCTTTGCTTGAATCTAAGCATAAATGAATAATAGGATTTTCACCATTTGTAAATGGGGATATCAATCCATTTACAACAGCGGAAAGAGATGCTACAACTGTAAGATCTAGTACATCATGCCCTAGAATATCTCTTTCAACCATTGTTTTCCATTCGTCAAACGAGCCAAGAGGCTCTACATCAAATTCACCTATATATGCACCTCTTTGGTTGCCGATGAGTTTGTGTGCACGATAACACAAATCTCTCTTACCATCTGGTCTGGGAAGTGTAATCCAACCAAGATTTTTATATACTTTTTTTACTAAAAATCCATTCGCTTCATACTCGTCCATCTGAAGCAAAATCGTATCAGCAAAAATATCGAAGGATTTTTTGGTAATTTGGAATCCTTTATTAGCCAATAATTCAGCTGTAGACGGATTTGTTAGTTGTCCTTGGAAAATTTTTTCGATTTTCGTTTTGCCCTGAAAATCGGTTGATAGTGTCAAAAAAACATTACCATCTTCAATATTCTCACTGATTTCATCTAAATATATCGCTTTGCCATAGGGTTTGAAGTATTGTGACTTTTTAATGGTTTTAATTACCCCGTAACTCCCTGCCTGAATGGTTGCATCTGTTGATATAGCCATACATAATTAGCCTCCTTTTTTATCATTTACCCCAGTACATCAAAATGCCCTCCCTTCATTCGCACTTTGAGTTGATTCTTTGTGGTAAGAAATATTGTAACATATCGTTTTTTAAAACGCACATCGCAAAAATCGAGATTTTATTTTTTGCCTTTTTTACTTTTTTTTACAGTTTTGGAGCTTTTGGCAAGGCTATGGAAGTCAGGTCAGATGCGATTTTGGCACAATTTTGTCGCTCTAATTTTTTAATACTCTTTAAAGCTCGTTTATGCTTGCGTTTTCGCAACATTTCGTAATTTTTTTAATTTTTCTCAAAAAAGTTTTTGTGAACAATAAGGGACAATTTATTTTGTTTTGTATTTAGTTTTTACTAACAAAAATATAAGGGAACAATCGGTCACGGAGTGTCCTGATTGTTCCCTTTTTATAATATTTGTCTGCGCAAGGACGTGATAGTATGCGAAAATATACACTTGCCTCAACAAAGGCAAGAAATGATGTTGACCTACGGCAATTTAGCAAATTTATAGAAGAAACTGTACACGAATTTATGCCCGAAGCTATGGTAGAGGTAGAACAAAATTATTATACGGTTTCTCCGATTCCGCAAAAGGGAATTGCGGTTCGCATAGGTCGGAAATTATGTAGTAATAAGGCAATGGGTAAGCATTGTGTTAAGATACCTAAGCTATTTTATGGAATAAATATAGATGTAAAGGAGACAAAAAATGAAAAACAAAAGCGCAATGGTGGACATTTCTGAGATTATATCAAACTATCTTCCCGTAAGTAAAAGAAAGGCTCGGCGATTTGTAAGCCTGTATTTAGAACCTAAACGTATAGGTAATCGAATGTATGTGGAAAGAGAAAAGCTTGAATCGTTGCTTAATGACCCTGACAGAATTGATTTTCCGCTTAATTTTTAATGCGAAAATATAAAGAAATTAACTATATATCATTATTATGTAATAGTGCATAGAGCTTAAATGCCCTATGCACTAAATTTATTTATGGGAGAGTGTATGATTTGCTTTATAAGATTGGTACGCTGAATGAATTAAACACAATAGATTTATCTATATCTGAATGCGTAATTGAGAAATTGGCGGAATGTATCAGTATTCTTGATGATGCATATGGTGGTGACAGAGATTATTTAAAACAAGGCGGTTATGTTGTTGTAGCCGAAAACTATGACGATGTTTTATTAATCAAGGACTTGGTAGACTATGAGAATTATCGGTGCGAGTGGCTAGATAAGGTTAGTGATTACATAATAGCTATGTACTTATTAGGTGATGATTTTACTATAGTGGTGGCGATGCCTGCCAGAGTTGCGCCAAATACTATTTTACAAAAAACGAAAGGGGAATTTTATAATGAAAACAATTAAGACAACACTTGTTACAGAGGCAGTATTTTCGGAGGATGGTTTAAAGAGATATATGTTAAGGAAAATATGGGATGAGAAAAAACCTAAACTTGCTATAATTATGTTAGCTCCTAGCGGAGCATCCGGAATTGAGTTAGATAATTCTACACAGCTTGTACTTAATAATGCTTACAGATTAGGCTATGGCTCTGTAGACATTTTGAATCTGTTTGCTACACTTAATGATTTTATGTTAAAAAGTACAGAGGACGACGATGGCGACAATATGAAAGCTATTCTTAAATCGGCTAAGGATGCAGATGCTATCGTCTATGCGGCAGGTGTGGGAAAAACAAAAAATAAGACATTTCAGCAAAGACAAAAAACAGTTATAGCCGAGTTGAAGCGATATGAAAACAAACTGCATTGTCTATGTAGCGAAAACGGCGAAGCAAGGTTTCAGCATCCGTTATCACCTGCGGTAAGAACTTGGTTTTTGTCACCCTTTAAGACAGATGAGCTAATTGGTAATTTAACTATAGCCACTACGGCAAATGTAGAAAACAGTCAGCAGTAAGACAAAAAAAGACCCTGCCTCATATCGGGGCAGGGTGAGGTTATGAGGAACACAGAAAACGGAGTTTGTGTGTTCCTTTTTCTATCTATCTATAGCTATTAATCTAAAGCAAGCAAAATCAATTCCATCTATCTATAGCTATTAATCTAAAGCAAGCAAAATCAATTCCATTTAAAGTTTGTACACCTGTATATATCATATAAGTTGTCTGTAGATAGTCTCCTTGGCTTATTGTAGGAGAATAAATATCGTCTCTCATATCAAATAACAACATTTCACATTGATAGTTTTTATATGTGGTATAACCGTCGTTTGACACACCCTTTGTAGTTACTTCAAAACCTGAGTCATAGAAATGTTGCCCAACATACTTTGACGGATAATCTTGCAAGTCGCGTGTATGGATAGGGTTAGGATTCTGAGAAGTCGATCCACCACCTAATTTCTGACAACTTTCTCTAAACTCTTCCTCTGTCATTCCCAAACTTGCCAATATGCCGCTTGCTTTTGACATATCATAAGTAGGGGCAGGGATATAAGATTCTTCCTCTTCGATTGAATTTTGACTATCATCTCTCGAAAACTCAAAAACACCTTCGTAAACACCCCACATATCTCCGCTTGGAGTTATGTTTTTAATTTCGAAGATAATGTTGTCTTTCTTGAAAGTGAGAATGACTGTTCCGCTTGTTCTCCAAGAATCTTCAAAAGCCATAGTAACTGAATTGTCAACGATTGAAGCTATTAAAACTGATAAGTTAATGCTGGCGATTCTGCTTCCGTCATGATTTGGCAGGAAAAATGATAAGTTGATAATGTCATTATTGTTGTAAGTGATGTCCATACTGGCTTCATCAGATATCCATGCTCCTGCATATGTTGAGTAATCATTTGATGATTTTGAATCAGAGTTTTTATTTCCACACCCTGCCAACAGTAACATTGTTATAACCATAAATATAGCAAACATTCTTTTTTTCATTATTCAACATCCTTTCAAATCACAAAGAGGGCAATATATGCCCTCTTTTTATCCTAAATGTGAAACACATAAAACTGTGTTTCTGTATCAATCTTATTTATATTCTTTTTAGCGATTGACAATAGCAGTTATTTTTTAAAATTTTTCAAACTTTCCAAAAGTTCTTTTGCTGTTGAACGATAAGTTAAAACCGCATATACTTCTAAAATTATGCAACATATTAGTGAAGAATATGCACCGACAGAAAGACTTGAATCAGCTACACTTGCTATAAATAATTTAGCATATATAACTGTTATAAGCCACGAAATAATGCATAATGCAGGAATTAATAATGATAATTTTGGCTTTGCAGTTTCATATTTAGGTGAAAAAGAAATTGACAACAGTAATATAGGTAATAAAAATAATAAATAGCCAATATATGTTTGCGCAGCCATTGTAAATCCTGTAAATGAATTTGAAACACCATAACCGTAATCGTTATCAACAAATGGTAAGGCAAGTAAAATTATTAGTAATATCACACACATTATGGGTTGAAAGTAGGTTTTTAATTTTTGCATAGAAATTTTCCTCCTTTTGTTTTATCAATTTTTTATATACTGAGTATCGAATTAACAATGCTACCAACCAAACTGCCTGATTATGTTTTAGCAGGTTGCGAATAATTGTTATTTTGATTATGTATTATAGACCTAAAAGCTCTTTTTTCTTAGCATCAAATTCTTCTTGTGTAATTATGCCAGAGTCCTTTAATTTTGCAAGCTTTTCAAGTTGCTCCATAGGGTCATTCTGTTGTTGAACTACTACCTGTGGTTGTGCAGTTGCTTTTTTTGCTTCTTTGCGGTAGTGATGATAAACTGCAACAACACGCTCTGCTTCTACCTTGAATAGTGTATTTATCCTTAATCCTGCTCCTGCCGTTGAAATTACTAAATCACAAGTCTTGGTAGCTGCTGTTATGGCGGTTTCTAGTAATGCAACTGTTAAGTCATTGCTTGTTGCGTTTTGTTCAGTACTTGCAGAAATAATATCCTCATAATAGAATTGTTTTATATTAGCGGTTGCGCCGAACATTTCTCTGTCCATTCTGATAATCTGTTTATTAGTACAAACTATATAGTCCTTTGCGGAAAGTGAATCTAAACCCCAAGCGAAGTAAACTAATATTTCATCATCATATACCATATACTTTTTCACTTCGGCGTAAACTTTTTCTCCTATTTTCTGTCTGATAAGTTTATCAACCTCTTCATCAGTAATAACAAAATCGTGATTTGCTATGCTGGTAAAGAAATTATTGAGAGTTATGAAATCTTCAGTTGTAGTTTTATCAGCACTAAATAACCCAAGCACATATTCGTCACATTTAAATTCAAAAGCGGTTCCTGTATTGTTAATGGAAAAACGACTTATTTCATCGCAAGAAACGGAACCTTTAGCTAAATATTTTGCATCTTCTTCAAGTGCTATAGAAAAATAAAGCGTTGAATCTGTTATAACTATTTCTTGCTTTCCTTCAGCCTTTAAGTATATAATTGCCGTTTCAGATGTGTTATAGGTGTTCCATGTCTTTAAAAATTTTGCAATATGTTTTTCATTAATGTAAGGGAACATTTGAATTTTACTATGGTTTACACTGCTTGCAGGTAATAAAATCTTATCATAAAATTCTTTGGTAAAAGCAAACAATTCTTCTTTAGTGGTATTTTTAAAAAAGCTTCCATCATTCTCATAAGCTATAATTGAAGAAACAATTTCATTTGCTTTAGTCTGCGCCTTTGCTTCCATCTCTTGGCGATATTGCTCAGCTTCTGCTTTTTTTGTTCATAATTTGCCTTTGCCGTTTCGGCGGCATTTTTTGCTTTTTCCGCTGCTTCCTTAGCTTTTTCTGCTGCCGCAGCAGCACCGTCTTTAATTTTGTCAAAAAGTCCCATTATGCATTCTCCTTTATAATTATTCTTCCACACTATCCCGAATAATTCGTCTTACTGTTTTTTCGGAATAGTTGTATTTTGTTGCTAATGTTTTAATGTTTGTGCCGTCATACTCTCGAATTATAATCTGTTGTATTCGGGTTGGATTAAAGAAGCGAACAGGGAAACAAATCTGTTGTCCTTTAAATAGTTGGTATATTTCCATAGCGGTATCCATACCTAACTGGTCAGCTACTTCTCTATACACGGAATTTAATAGTTCAGAATCATTTTCTGCCATTAGCATCACCTCTTTGTCATATTTTAGCAGATTGTGTCGCCCAAGTATAATCTCAAAGTTCTTGTGTTTGTCCACACAATCACCCCAAAAAAGAAAAATCACCTATAGCACAGGCTATAGGTGTCATTATAATTATATTTATTTATACTATGGGGATTTTCGGTTACATATCGAATAAACTGTCCAAATATATCTCTATTATTTCATCATCAGTGTATGTTTCTGTTTCCCAAAATTTTGTTATGTATTTTTCCTTTTGCTTTTTCGTTAATGAGGTTAGTTTGCCCTGATTATTTATGCCAGCAATATAGAAATTACCAGCGATTATAATATTTTTTATCTTTCTGTTGGCGCTCTTTTGATTTAATACAGCATATTTATTGCGGATGATACAGACAGAGGTTGATATTTTTATTATGTCTATTTCGCAAATATCGTCTATATTTTCAGTTAGGTTAAATGCCATTAAGTCTTCATCATTTATTATACTTATTTCATATGGATGTTCTTTTGGCTCAACAAGCAAGCCATCAAGTAGCAGGTTTGTCATTTCGTGCCTCCTTTTTTATGATTAGTAATGATTTGTTGAGGCATTTTGCACCCGAATGACCGACATTCTTGCTTACCGACAATATATTGACTCTGGCAAAAAAATGTGCTACACTTTAGACGAACGCGGTAAGATTATGGTTATAGTGACATAAAAACGGTTGATGCTTGGTGGTTCAGCACCGGAATTCAACTGTTTTTTTCTTTGGCGAGAGTGGAGAATCCGCTCAATGTATCAGTAAGAAAAGTTTTGCAAAGACAGGATTTGTAAAAAGTTAAGCAAATCTCTTGACAATTAATAATGTTTATGCTATACTGCAAATAACATTAATAATTGTATTGGAGGTTTGCATATGAAATTGGTAATTCAACCATATAACTACAAATTAGGAAAAATGCTTATTGATGATCTACATTCGGGAAAGTATAACAATTTTGCCTTTTCTGTAGCATATGCCAAAATAAGCGGTGTTGATGCGTTGTACAATTCGATCTCGGCATTTCGTGCTGCCGGAGGAACTGTATATGCTACGATTGGGATTGACCAAAAAAACACTTCTTTTGAGGCTTTGCGCGCAGTATTGGGCATGACAGAAGAATTGTTTGTTTTCCATAATAACAATTTATCTTCGACTTTCCACCCAAAGGTCTATTTGTTGGCTGGAGAAAAACACGGTAAGGTTTATGTTGGTTCAAACAACCTGACTGGCGGTGGTTTATATTCGAACTATGAAATTATAAGTTATGAGGATTTTGACTTGACTACTCCTGAGCAGGCTGAAGATTTTGCTAATATGGCCCGAACATTGGGGGTATTTCGTCAAGAAGGTCCTTGCTGTAAAAAGGCAACAGAAACGTTGATTAAGCAACTATATGATTCTCACTTGGTATGCACTGAAAGCGAAATTCGCGTGACAAGCAAAAAATCCAATTTTACAAAAACGATGACACAGGATTCTGGAAAAACCTCAGTATTTGGAGCGGAACCCATAACGGGCAGAGCAAGAAAACGTGACTTTAGTTATCTTGCTCCCGAGACGGAAATCCGCGAAGAATATCAAACTGTGGTAATTAATGTGGACGATAGTGTTACTGCAACATCGGTCGGGATTGAGGAAAGTGTGCCGGCTAAAAGTTTCTATAAGCATCTAAGTAAAAATGATGTAGATCCGAAGTCTTCCCCTGGACAAATAATTATTCCAATCGCTTATAAATCTTTCTTCGAACCATTAAGTGAGCCTCAAAGGACTCCTAAAGGAGCAATGCAGTCTGAACGTTATTTTGGGTTAAAGTACGAAAACAATGGGGAGATAGTAGAGAATGCACGTGTGATTTTCTATGTTCCATCTCCTATTCATCCTAGAAAAAACAGCGAGGTACGTTTCGCTTTGCGAAACCGAGAAATTTTTGGAACATTCGAACAAGGGGATGTGCTTATTTTCACACAAGCACCACAGAGCAGCCGTGGGCAATATCTTTACACAGTAAAGAGGATTCCTCATAATAGTGTAGACGCAGCTTCTTACCCAGAGCGTTTTGCGTGGATTGTTGAATAAAACGAAAAAAAGGCGGCATTGCAATAGCAGTGCCGTCTTCTTTGTGCGATAGTTATTTCTGGAAAATCATAATATGTGATTTTTTATCTACAGTTTGTAGATTTGGAGTAAATGCACGAGTATATTTTCTTTGGTCGAAGGAGAATATTTCCTTTGTTGTAAATCCTGCACAATGTGCAATTTCATTGTAAACTTGGTCCATATGAATCAGCTCATCTTTATAGATGGAATCGCCAATAACAACACAGAAGAATCCGTGTGCCATCAATTTGCGATACACTTGTTCAACGACTTGAAATATGCTATCTACATAAGCGTCGATACCACATCCATTGTCGCAATGTTTGTTGCGGGAACCAATTTCTTTTTTCTGCACTTCATAATGATTATATCCCAGCCAATACATACGTAATTTATGGTAAAGATAATAGTCGAAAGAGTTCATATACGGCGGAGATGTAATCGAACATGCAACAGAACCATCTTGAATAAAATCGACGTAACGAGAATCTTGCGTATGGACAGTAACCGTTCCTATGTTATACTGTTCTAGCTGTCTCATTCGGCATAGCATATCTAAGACTTTTTTCTTAAACTCCATCAGAGCAAATCCATCCGGCAAGTTCTTATTTTTGGCCCTCCAACGTGTATCGCTCTCCTGATTGGAGGATTTGACGATTATCGCAGAAAAAGCTGTACGTAAGAAGTCTGCTGTATAAGAATCAGCAACAGAATCTATTAAACCGCGAATATAGCCAAGCTCCTTTTGCATATTTTCCTGAAACCAGTGATCACGATTTAAAAAATCAGGGATTACAATAAAGCTGTCGTCTGTGGCATCAAACCTATCCAGTCGAGAGAGAAACTTATCTATGTGTGCACACTGGTCTTTTGATAAAATGGTGCACTTCGTTCTTGAAATAAGCGTAGCAATAGGATTTGAGTCTGTGCCTATTGCATCATGCCCTCGAATAGCAGCTTCCAAGAGCGTTGTGCCAGATCCACAAAAAGGATCCATAATTATACTGTGAGCATGGATACCCAGATAATCGATTAATGAACCAGGAATTTGCGGAATATACTTTGCGGGATACGGATGAATATTATGAGTTAACGCTTGTTTTTCTCGCGTTGTAATTGCGTCTAGATCAATGTAATAACGTTTTTCGTCCATAGTTACCTCGTCTTCTTAAACACTAGCATATAAGAATGGCTGATATTTAAGTAATAATTCCTTGAAGGATATCCTAAACAAACAAGAGGACGGAAATTAGTTTGATCATAGATTCGAATATCCCACAGTGTATACCCGGCATCTTCGGCACAGCGGATAACATCTCCGTGGAAATTGATATATGGAATCTTGCGTTTTAAATCTCTAAAATCCTTTACAATCCAAACTGCGTAGGTATTAGGTTTCTGAACTGCATAACATTTTCTCATAATGTTAGCAAGAGATTGAATACCATCGTCATACTCCATATTTCCAATATCACGCTCATTAGACGAATACGGAGCGGGATTTTTGATAGGATCGATCACGGAATGTTCGCGCCATTTATATGCAAAATTACCCTTAATAGTTTTTAAGAGATTGGCATATGGAGGACTGGTAAGAATGAAGTCGACAGACTCGTTCGCAATATACTTACACATGTTGTTTGCATCGTCTTCGTAAATGGTTGCGCAAAGACCTTTATTTGCAATTTCATCCCGACACATTTTTGCGAATTTTGGATTTAATTCGATGCCAAGACTTCTTCGGCCTAATTCATGTGTAGCTAGCATAGTTGTACCGACACCCATAAAAGGATCGAGGACGACATCGCCAAATTTGGTATATATTTCAATTTGATGTATGGCGAGCGATTTAGGGAAGCATGCTCCGTGTTCCTTTTGGTTTTGCGTTCTTGTGTCTGAATAGGTCTCAATACTTTTGCTATGTCGGGCCCATTCAGCTCCGGTGAGATCGTTTAATTGATTGGTACGATTATCTTTTCTTTTGCCGAAACAGTTTCTACAAAGTGCTTTTTTATATCGCTCAGTGGTGATTGAGGCATCAGTTTCCTCGCCACATTTTGAGCAGATGAATTTCATTTTTTGTTGAGCCATAAATATACTCCTTGAGATGAAGGAAATTTACACATATATGTTACCTGCTACTCCCTGCCTGTGTATAAACAGAGGAGCTTGTTTGTTTAACTTATTTTAACAAATAAATTAGGTATTTTTACAATTATTGTCACAAACTATTTCTTCGTGAAAATAGTTTGGAACAGAAGTATGTATACAATACTCCCATTAAACATTATACAGCAATAATAGAATTTTTTCAAGTGTTTTGAATAAAAGCAAGCACACTTTCAAATCCGGCGTATCAAAAAACTGTTTAATTGAACAGGCATTTTCGATTACATATCGAATAAGTTGTATAAACATACTTTTGTTATTATATCTTTGGCAAATGTCTCTGTTTGCCTAATGTATTTTTCCTATATAAGTAGTAATGATTTGTTGAGCCTTTTTGTAGCCGAGTGACCGACATTCTTGCTTACCGCCAATATATTGACTATGACAGAAAAGAGTGCTACTCTTTAGGCGAAAGTAGTGAGATTATGGTTTTAGGAGAAAAAAGGATGGGAATTTGGGGATTTTCAGAAAAAATATGTGCTTTGTTGTTCCTTGTCTTGCTGATTCAGACGGAAAAAAATCCCTTTATTTTTCCCCGAGAAGCAGAGAATCCCGAAACCTTTGTGGCTTTCCCGAGAATCAGACAGGAGTCGGGAATGCTTGCGATACCTTTTTTGCAGAGCTTCGTCGGCAAATGGTCGGCAAAAACGAAAAGAAAATACTAGGATGCTATGCCGTTCCTCGCCATTTCTGATTTACTCCGATGTGCTCATAACCCGAAGGTCGGTGGTTCAAATCCGCCTCCCGCAACCAAATAAAAAAGCACTTACCGTATGGCAAGTGCTTTTTTATTTGAATCATTTTTTTCGGGATGTGCGAAGTACAATTTTAAATAAAACAAAATGGAGGAAGATTATGTATAAAGATGAATTTGATATATCAATCATTTATGCTGCGCGCTATCGTGGAGTAAACGCAGATTCGGTTCATTCGCACGACAGTCTTTTTCAGTTGTACATATTGAATAATGACCGATTAGAGTTGTTTGACGGCGAAATCTCGTATATTCCTGACCATTTGAGCGAAATTGTACTTATAAAACCATCCGAGAAGCATTGTTTAAGACTGGTTGAGCCTGCCGAAACGCAGGACTGGCTTGATGATGATATAAATTGCTTACTTGATTGCAAATTTTCGGTTTCAGACCACGAGCTGTATAAAAAACTGATGAATCTTCCGAGGATAATAAAAGTAACAGATATATCTTTTTTTGCAGACTTGCAAAAACCATATTTAAATATCTTTTTAATGAAAAAAAAAATACAGCTGAAACAATTTTGAGCGTTTTTGTGCATTCGTTGCTTGACGAAGTTAATTCTTGCGATAATGCCAAAGAGCCGTTTTTTTATACAAGCAATACCGCTTTTTATGACGATATGACGGGGATAAACGGAATAAAAAAATATATTGATTTAAATTATACAAAGCAGATAAACCTTGATGAATTAATAAAAATATCGTGTATGAACAAAAATGCTCTTTGCCGCGAATTCAGACGGACGTATAAAGATTCGCCCATTCATTATATACTTAGCAAGAGAGTAGACGAGGCAAAAATTTATCTTGCCGAGAGCAGTATAAAAATTACCGAGCTTTCAGAAAGATTGGGATTTTCTTCTGCATCATACTTTAACAGAATTTTTAAAAGTTTTGAAGGAATAAGCCCGACCGAATACCGTGATAAATATTGCAGCATAAGCATTAAAAGATGATTCAAATATGCAAGGTTTAATGACAAATGTGAATTGCTATTGCTTTTTAATTGCTATAAAATGTGTTACATAGCAAAGGATGTGCAAGGAGGATAAGATGCAAATAACAAATGTATCTTGCCGCTATGCTCGCGAAAAGTTAAAAGCACCATTTGGATTTAAAGGCAGTTTTTTAACAGAGTTGTGGCAGGTAACAACAAAGGTAGAGTGTGACAGAATAAGCGGCACGGGTGTGAGTGTTCAAAGTGTTTTATGGTCAGATGCTGAAATTTTCAGCCTGCTTGGCGAAAAAGACGGAAATCTTTTAATGTATAGCATTACTGAGAAGGCGCTAAGTCTGTTAAAGGACCGTTGTGGCGAAAATCCGATAGAGTTTAGCCAAAGCATTTTTTCAGAGCTTTTAGATTTTGCGCATAGTATTTCACCAACAGGTGAAAAGCTAAGCGAAACCTTTGTGTTAAATGCAATGGTCAGCGTTGATAATGCTTTGTGGCAGCTTTGACCATCCGAAAGAGCTTATCGAAATATACAAAGGAGGAATGTCGGTTCAGTTAGATTATTATCTGCAGATGAGGGTGGGTGGCAGAACGGATATTTATAAAAAAGATTATCCGTTTAAATACGATCCGTATCCCGAAATTACCGACGGCGAGGGAACAAATCTTTACATAAACAAGGTAAGAAAACGTAATGAAAATGTCGGCAAATCAACCGATTTCGGATTCCCGACAGTTGACAAGGGGCATTATAATATGTTAGACGATTTTGTTGATTGTATTTTACACGATGCACCGTCGCCCTGTGACGAAATTGCAGGTTCGCGTGCAACGCTGATGTGTTTAAAAGCGAGAGAATCGGCACGCTTAGGTCTGCCTGTAAAAATAAGTATTGACGAATATGATTTTGTGACAGAATAATGGGTTCGGAATGCAAATGCAAGATTATTTTTCTATGAAAAAAGAGCTGTAGCAGAATGAATTTCATTCTGCTACAGCTCTTTTAGTGCGTAATTTTAAATTATTCATTTAATTCCGATGTACAATGCGGACATCTTGTTGCCGCGATTGCAATTTCGCTCTGGCAGTACGGGCAGGTTTTGGTTGTGATTTTTTCAACAATTTCTTCTTTTTTCTTGCCGATGCTTGTCAGCGTGTTAATAGCTTTTACCATAAGGAAAATGATAAATGCCATAATAAAGAAGTTGATAACTGCCGAAATAAATGCTCCGTAACGGATTTCTACATCACGTATGGTAAATACCAGCTCCTGAAAATCGGTGCGGACAAACAATCCGATAAACGGCATTAACAAATCGTTGGTTAAAGATTTTACAATTGCCTGAAAAGCACCGCCTATAATAACACCGACTGCTAAATCTACCACATTGCCGCGCAGGGCAAAGGTTTTAAATTCTTCAACAAATTTTTTCATTTTTATCCCTCTTTCTTCAGTTTTCAACATAATTATACATATTTATTTATGCTGTGTCAATAGCGCAGATAAATCAAATTTAAATAAAAACTTTCCTATTAAATGGAAAATTGAGTTACAATTTAATTAAATTTATAATATTTTTGTTGACTTAAACGCTATAAGTATATATAATAATTCTATGTGATTTAAACAAAGGAGGAAATAAAATGGGTAAAAGCATTACCAAATTGGTAGCAGCTATACTCGTCATAGCGCTGGCAGCCGCTATTGCATTATGCGGTTTTCACGTTCAGTTGTTCGGTTGGGATTTAAGCTACCCCAATGCGCTTGATGAAGATTATGGAATACGTCAGGGATTAGACTTAGTCGGTGGTTCGTCTATAACATACGAGGCACAGGCAGAAACAGTTACAGATGATGAGATGGCATCTGTATCAAACGTACTGCGCAAGCGTTTAGACGCACTTGGCTACAGCGAAGCAACTGTTTCACGTCAGGGCGATAAAAAAGTAAGAGTAGAAATTCCGGCAATTCAGGATCCGCAGCAGGCGGTTGAAACACTGGGACAGACTGCAAAGCTTACTTTCCGTGATGCTGACAACAACGTTGTTTTAGAGGGCGCAGATGTAAAAAGCGCAACTGCAAGATACGGTAAAACAAGCGAAACCGCACCGGATCAGCACTATGTTGAGTTAGTACTTAACGATTCGGGTATAGAAAAGTTTGCAACTGCAACTCAGGCAGCAGCAGCGCGCGTTTCAGAAAGCAAAAACTACATTGCAATTATGCTTGATGAAGAGGTTATCAGTCAGCCGAGTGTTGATACAACCATTAACTCTGCAACCTGCGTAATTTCAGGTGGATTCGCTGATGCATCTGAAACAAACGAGCTTGCAACTTTAATTAACTCGGGTAACCTTCCGTTCTCAATTAAAGATGTAGAATTAAGAAGTGTAGGACCGACTCTTGGTGAAAGAGCATTGGAAACAAGCTTAATTGCTGCGGCAATCGGTATTTTGCTTATCATGGTATTTATGATTTTGGTATACCGTCTGCCCGGTCTTTTGGCAGATATATCCTTGGTTGCATACGTTGCAATCGTAGCATTCTTAATGACCTGGTTCAGAGTTAACTTAAGCTTGCCGGGTATTGCAGGTCTTATCCTTTCAGTAGGTATGGCGGTAGATGCAAACGTAATTATCTTCGCAAGAATGAAAGAAGAACTTAAAGTTGGCAGAACAATTAAAGCTGCTGTAAGTGCAGGCTTTGATAACGCGTTTGTTGCAATTTTAGATGCTAACATTACAACATTGATTGCAGCTGTTGTTCTTTACTATTTCGGTACAGGTCCGATTCAGGGCTTTGCAATCACATTGGGAATAGGTACTGTTGTAAGTATGTTTACAGCTATCGTTGTTACAAAATTCCTGCTTAATCAGATGGTTGGTCTTAAAATAAGCAACGTATGGCTTTACGGCCTTAATAAAAGAAAGGAGGCGTAATAGAAATGATGCAAAAAACACTTAAAATCGTAGAACACGCGAAAATTTATTGGGCAATTTCTATTATCGTTATCCTTTTGGGTGCTGTTTTCCTTTTTGTTAACGGCGGTTTTGCTGAAGATATCGACTTTGCAGGCGGTATGAGCATGACTGTTGATATGGGTGAACAGGCTGCAACAGTTGATTTAGATGAAATTGCTAAAACTGTTAAAGAAATCGCTCCCGATGCAGGCGAGCCTATCGTACAGAGAGCAGACAGAAATCAGATTATAATTCAGACTAAAAACGTTGAAAACGATGTTCGTGACCAGATTCAGGATAAAATTGTTGAAAAGTATTCTTTAGATGCTGCTGCAATTTTATCGGTTGATAACGTAAGCGCAACAGTTGGCGGAGAGCTTAAAGCTCAGGCGGTTAAAGCAACAGCAATCGCAGCTGTTTTAATGCTTTTATACATCACTATCCGTTTCGAGTTTAAAACAGGTGTTTCGGCTATCGTTGCACTTTTGCATGACTGTGCAATTATGCTCTCGGTTTGCGCAATCTTCCGCATTCCGCTTAACACAAACCTTATTGCTGCAATTCTTACAATTATCGGTTATTCAATCAACAACACAATCGTTGTGTTCGACCGTATTCGTGAAAATTACAGAAAGAGCAAAAAAGCTCCGTTTGCCGATACTGTTAACGGCAGCGTAAAGCAGACCTTAGGACGTTCGGTAAGTACAACAATTACAACACTTCTGCCGGTTGTTATGCTGTTTGTTTTAGGTGTAACATCAATCCGTCAGTTTACAATTCTTCTTATCGTAGGTCTTTTAGCAGGTACGTATTCTTCAATCTTGCTTGCTGCTCCTGTTTGGGCAGGTCTTAAAGTTATGCAGGATAACTGGAAGAGAAAAAGAAGAGCGAAATAATATTAAAACTATAAAATGGGTTGCAGCTAAAGCTGCAACCCATTTTCTGTTATATACCAAATAATAATTTTACAAGTATCAACAAAACCAATCCGGGCAAGCCCAGCATTCCGCATACTGCGGCGGTTACAGGATTTATTCCTATTGTAAAACCAATTGACGCAAAAATTAAATTAAATATGTAAATACCTATGCCACCTAAAACAGAATTTAATATTAAAATTAAAACTGTTTTTAAAGGCTTTATAAATATGCGGCATAAAATAAGTATCATTATTATTGCCAGAATATATGCGGCAATTTCGCCAATACCCATAAAATCAGCTCCTTTCATCACATAAATCTGCGTATTGAGTAAAAATGTGCGGATTTTTAATATTTTCTTTTTTGGCAAGTGATATAAAATAATTAAGCTTGGTTTCTTCGGCTTTTATCATATAAATATAATAATCGGTCATAGCCTCGTCTGTTGCAAAATTAAAATTTTCACGGGCTGACAGCAGACTTTGTTTTGCCAGCGATAGCTGCTTTAAAAACTCTGCGTTTGTGTTTTCTTCAATTTTCGCTTTGATTCTTTCTTGTTTTTTCTCTTTTAACCGGTTTATAAATTCCATACCCTTTTGCTCTAAAACTGACGGTAGTGTCATATAATTCCTCCTTGCTTTAAAGTTTTATCCTGTAATAACATTATAATCAGGATTGTCCCAAAATATTCCTTAAAAATGTGCATAAAAAAACCGCCCTGCTTAGCTACATGGGCGGTATCAAAAGTTTATCATTTGATTTTAAAAATCGAGCGCAAAATGCTATTTACAAATTTGGGGAACTTAAGTACAACAACTTTCATAAAAAACCCTCCTATAACTTATTAAAATTCAGCCGAACAAACGGCAAAAAGCAACGAAAATTATCAGCATACCTTCTAAAAATACCAGCCATATAGGCGGCAGGAGTAATCCGGCAAAGAGTCCGATAGCAAAGGCGCCGGCAACCAGCCCCCACAGTCTGTATCTGATACATTTCATTTTAGTCCCTCCTGCTTTTCGGCTTTATAGTACAGTATATGTAAAAAATAATTTTTGGTGAATGGTCAGGATGTAGAAAAAAGCGCAGACCACGCAAAGCAAATGATAAATAAAATTTGTAGGGGAGGGTCTCTGCGCCCTCCCAAATAAATCATTGCAAATAATAAGCGGGTGGGGATGGAACCCCACCCCTACGATATAAAATTTAAAATTATAACATAAATTCAGCGAAACGTCGAGGACACCGTCCCCTACAATATAAACCTTGCAAAAACAACAAATAAAAACATATAAAAACCAATCGTCTGTAAGTAAAGTTTAAAAATTATATTGTTTTCCGTTTTGCACTAAGCGGTAACGGTTCCAAGGCAGAGCCTTGTGTCGTTTGGGGGGGGTAAAGGGGGGAAATCGAAATCCCCCCTTTGTTTTGCTTCTTTTGCAATCAAAAGAAGGCCCGTCCGGCAGGACTTACTGACTTTTATTTTTGCATTTGCGTAAATTCAGAAAAGTTATACACCACTTGATTTTTATTTTTTAATATGCTATAATTTATTATGCTACACAAATTTTTATATTTAACATATTACGTGTGTATTTTTATACCTATCGGTAAAAATGCATGCTCTTTTTCGCATACGTGTATGTTAAAAAAGATTTGTGTAGCAACAAAAGCCATGCATTTTTCGGTGCGTGGCTTTGGCTGCGCACCTTTTTTGTTTTTACATATAAATTGGTGCGCGACGTAAATTCGGTAGTCGCTAAACTAAAAAAGAAAACCTGCCAAACGGCAGGTTTTTGTCTGTCTGATATTATGTTAATTCAGAAAAGTTATACACCGCTTGATTTTTATTTTTTAATATGCTATAATGTAAATGCCACACAATTTAATAATAGCATAATATAAGTGTGTATTTTTATACCTTTCGGCAAAAATGCATGCTCATTTTAGCATACTTGTATTATGCTTTTAAGTTGTGTGGCCATAACTGAGCGATGCATTTTTCGGTGCATCGGCTCTCGGTGCACCTTTTTTGTTTTTACATACAAATTGGTGCGCGACGTAAATTCGGTAGTCGCTAAACTAAAAAAAGAAAACCTGCCAAACGGCAGGTTTTCTGTCTATTTAATATACTTTAAAGGATTTTGCGGTTTATCATTTTTTCTGACTTCAAAATGCAGATGCGGTCCTGTGCTGCGGCCTGTGTTTCCGACCTTTGCAATCGGGTCACCCTTTGCTACAACATCGCCCTCATCCACCAAAAGCTCGCTGCAATGAGCGTAATATGTTTCGTATCCGTTTGCGTGGTCGATTTTAACCATATAACCGTAACCACCGTCGTTATATTGCGAATAAGTAACGGTGCCGTTGTCAGATGCATAAATCATTGTTCCGACAGATGCACCAATATCAATACCGCAATGCTCACGATTCCAGCGAGGACCAAATTCGGAGGTTAAAGTACCGCTGGTTGGCTGTGCAAAATCGCCTGTGCCAACCTTTGACGGAGGCTCTTTTGTTCCTGTTAATTCTATCTGTTTAACCGGCTGAGAAATAATTTCTTCTGATAAAACAGTTTTTTCAACCTCTTCGCCGTTTACCTTTACAGAATAATATTTAATATGTCTTAAGCCGTTTTTGCCTTGCTGTATGATTTTTTTATCACCGATATATTTAGAATCGTCATATCTTTGCTCTGTTTCAAACGGAACAACCTCTTCGCCCTCTGCTTCTGAAGTTGACTGCACCAAAAGAGTGCATTCTTTGCCGCTGTTTAAAAATGTGAGCGCATCCTGCTTGTTTTTTAAAATTTTAAGCGGAACAAACTGATTGCTTACCTCAACACGTGAGTTGAATGATAAAAATGCACCGTCCTCAGCAAATTGCTGTTTATATTCTTCTAAAAGATTTAGTGCATCGTCTTTTGATGCCAAAGCAACTACTGTTTTATCGTCAATTGTTATTCCCCAGGCAGGAATCATATCGCTCGAGGTCGATTTTAAACGCTCTTTAACATCGCCGGGCTCGCTGAACTGACCTTTGCCGACCAAAACTGTGCTTACTTTAAGCTCGCCTGACGGTTCAAAATCAATTGCCGCAGCATCTAAAACCTCTTCTTTAACGTCAGAGAGAATTTCGTAGTATACCTTTTTGCTGGGCAAAGTTCCTATCTCTTTATCGCCCAGCTTAACGTGGCAGGCCAATGAGCAAGTGCCGAAAACCACCGACACCAAAATAGTTGCTGCAATAACTGATGCTGCGCCCGATATTGCCAGTTTTTTTGTGCGTCCTGCGGCATTTTCAAAAGCACATTTTATCCCTGAAATTATATGTTTTTTTACGCTTTTTAAAGAATTGTACAACACAGATGTATAAGCTGTACCTGTGTTTAAAAGCTCTGATTTTAATTTATCTGATACTATATCTTCGTTATTTAATTCTGCTTTTACCCATTCGGTAACGCAAGCCTTTTGGCTTTCGCCCTTTGTGGTGCTATGCACTTTTTGTGCAGAGTAATATCCTTTTGGTGACCTGCTTATTTTTGTCACCGTAGCCTCTGTCTTCTCAGAGTACACCAAACCACTCCCTTCAGTCTGTAGTAAGATTCTATGTAAAATAAGTCAAAGTTATTACAAAGTTGTTACAACGTCACCTATTCTACTATAAAATTGCCAAAAACTCAACCCTTATTTTGTAAATATTTTATGAACTGCAATTAAAAACAATGCACCCGACCCATAAAAATGAGCATTTTTAGGTTATCTTTTACTATTTTGTCGAATTGTGAAAGCGGCAGAGGATTTTCGCCCAAGCCTACCTCGATTGTATAGGCAGGAAGATAAAGCTCATTAATAACCCAGTCTTTATATCCTGAACAGCTGGCAACCCCCTCTGTTTGGTCTAAGTTATAGCCCGATAGTCTGCTTAGTTCTTCGGCAATTCTTTTTGCACGCTTTGTTGCCTTGCCGTCAAAATCGGCATAAATAATTTCACCCTGCGAATGATAGGCCGCACAGATGTCGGGCATAAGCTTTTTTGTAAAGCTTGCTAAGGCTGCCGATTCAGGCTCGCTTTCAGGTTTTTCGCCACTCCATCGGGTAGGACCGGGGCCTGTTATACCTAACTTTTCTGCAAAGGCGCATCCGCGCATAAAGGCGGCATCGTAATTGTGGTTTAAATCTACACCGCGAATATTTGCCTGCCATTTATTTTTAAAGTCGAGGCTTTCATTGTTTGCAGCTATCAGCTTTGTGCGTATATCGTCGGGAATATCATCGGTCAAGCCGTTTACAGAAAGATTAACACCGTCAGGATTAAGCATAGGAATAATATAATAAGATGCCTCGTTATAAAGGTCAACAATTTCTTCGTTTTCAAGATTTCGCTCTTTGCACATAATTTCAAGAAAGCGCATTAATAATAAGGAGGTTATCCACTCGTTTCCATGATGCGAACCGCATAAAAGAACACGGCAGCTGCCCTCGCCCCATCTTATTACAGGTATGTCGTTATCTAAAACCGATTTGCCTATACCGCCGATTTTTAAATAATGATAGCTTTTAAAAAGTGAAAGCAAATCATTAGTCATTTCGTTATAGTCATAATTTCGCGCGTTTGTTATAAACATAAAAACCTCCGGCATTTTAGTCTTTAATATTAATATATAAAAGCGGACAAGAATAAAATGTATATTTTTCCAAAAAAAGGGCACAATTTTGTTTGAGGATATTAATTTTAACGAAAGGAATAATTTAAAATGGACAAGAAAAAAATAAAGGTAAAACCGGTAAAAGAAGAAAATAATTTAAAAGAAAAAAAGAAAATGAGCCGTTTTGGAAAGCTGTACATAGCTACGGCGATATGTACAGTTTGTGTATGTGTGGTTGCTTTAGCGTTTACGACAAAAATATCTGATTCGGCATTAAAACAGGCAGAAAAGATGGCGGTAAGCATTCCGACCGCCGCACCGATAGATTCTTTAATTAAAGAACCGGTCAATCTTGTGCCAATTGAGCCGATTAAAACTCCTGAACCTAAGCCTTTGCCCGAACGGTCTATAGAGCCGGTTAGTGAGCCTGATCAGGTAGAATCGGTTGAAACGGGATTGTTTAAAAAGAATGAAAAAATAAAGCTGGTAATGCCGACAGAGGGTGATATTTTAAATGAATGCTCGCTTGACAAGCTTAAAAAATCTAAAACTCTTGGAGACTGGCGCACGCATAACGGTGTGGATATAAAGGCGGATATGTCTGATGCGGTAAATGCGGCAGCGAGCGGAACGATAGTGCTTTCGGAATATGATTCACAGATGGGATATATAGTTAAAATTGAACATGAGGGCGGATACGAAACAGTTTATGCAAATTTAGCATCTAATGAGATGGCAGAGGTTGGTAGAAAAATAAATGCAGGGGAGTGCTTGGGAGCAGTAGGTGACAGTGCAGTTTTTGAAAAATTAGAAGAGGGGCATTTGCATTTTGAATTAAAGAAGGACGGAAAATATATAAATCCTATGGAGTATATGCAATAAAATAAAAGAACCGTAGCTAAGAGCAGTGTTGTCAAGGGCAGTAACAAAGCCTTCCCCTCAAGGGGAAGCCTTGCTAAAAGCCGAGTTTGTCTATTATGGCAAACTCGGCTTTTGATTTATAAGTAACACTCCGCATAAGCTACGGCATTTTTTGTTATTCAAAATTCGCCAATCATTTTAACCTCGCAGCACAATTCTACACCGAATTGTTTAAATACAGTTTCCTTTATTTTATCAATCAGGGCACAAACATCAGATGCGGTTGCATCTCCCGTTTGGTTTATAACAAAGCCTGAGTGCTTTTCTGATACGGCTGCGCCGCCGACGGATGCGCCTTTTAAGCCTGCATCTTCGATAAGCTTTGCGGCAAAATATCCTTCAGGTCGTTTAAATGTACTGCCTGCGCTGGGATATTCTAACGGCTGTTTTTCTCTGCGGCGTGCATTTAAGTCTTTCATAACTGCCTTAATCTCTTCTTCGGGGGCATCCTTTAGCTTGATTTTAGCAGATAAAATATACTTATCGCCGTCTGTAAAGGCGCTGCCGCGATAAACAAATTTATGCTCTGAATCTTTTAATTCTTTAATATTGCCGTTTGCATCGAGATAAGTTGTAGAGATAACAACATCTTTCATTTCGCCACCGTATGCTCCTGCGTTCATATATACAGCGCCGCCGACTAAGCCGGGGATTCCACCCGCAAACTCTAAACCCGAAAGGCTGTTTGCTGCGGCAAAATTGGCAAGCTTAACCAAGGTTACGCCACTACCGGCAGTAATTATGTTATCTTTTTTTGTAATGTTGTCAAAGCCTTTGCCTGTTTTAATTACAACACCTCTTATACCCTTATCGCCTACAAGCAGATTCGAGCCTGCGCCCATCACGAAAAACGGAACAGACTCTTTTTTTAAAAAGCTGATTAATTCACAAAATTTTTCGGGTGATTCGGGTTCGATAAATACATCTGCAGGACCGCCTATTCGAAAAGAGGTATGATTTTTCATCGGCTCGTCAAAAAAAACATTTTCTTTTTGCAGATTAATAATATAATCCTTGCATAGATTGCTGAGCAAAAGACTTACCTCCTAATATTATTTATTAAATACATCTAACGTTGGCAAACCAAAAGGCTCTTCGCTTTCAAAGCGCGAACGTTTAAACCCTTTGCGTTTGCATAAATACGAAATGAATTTTTCGGCAGTTAGATTCATAATTAAATCTTCGCTTACACCGGCTCTTTTAACAAGCTCCTGCGCCACCTCGGTGCGCGCCATTTCGTAAATGCTGTGAGCATCTGTGCTTATTACAATTTTAACGCCTAATTCTGCACATCGTTTTGCTATTTTAAGGCAGTTTTCTAAGCTGCCTTTTCTGGTTGCAAAAGAGTGATTGTTTATTTCGATAATTTTATCCTGCTTTTTAGCCTCGTTTAAAACCTTGTCTATATCGAACGGAAACTCAGGTGTTCCGCAATGACCTATAATATCTACATACGGATTTTTTAAAACGTTGATATAGGCTTCGGTATAATCTTCGGAAATTTCTTCTGAAAGAGCAGCTTCGTGAAAGCTGGTAATAACAAGGTCTAATCGGGCAAGTACCATTTCCGGCAAGTCAAGATTACCTTCAGAATCAATTATATTCACCTCGGCACCCTGTAATACATAAATACCGTCTATTTTTCGGGGCAGAGCTTTTAAATTCAGAAAATGATATTCGTGAGGCGCATCGGGGATTGACGGTGCGTGGTCTGTGATTGCTATAAGCTCTAAGCCAAGCTGTTTTGCCCTTTCAAGCATCTCGGATATTGAATTATATGCGTGTGAACACGCGATAGTATGAGTATGTGTTTCTGCTAAAAGTTTCATTTTTTTATTCACCCATCTGCTCAAGTAATCGGTTATTAAGCTCTTCTGCAGCATTATGACCCATTCTGCGCTGTCTGTGATTCATAGCTGCAACCTCTACAATAATTGCAAGGTTACGACCCGGCTTTATCGGAATTGTAAGCGACGGAACTTTAAGTCCCAATACTTCGGTTGACTCGGTATCCAATCCCAGACGGTCGTAATGCTTTCCGCTTTGCCAGGGCTCAAGATTTATAATAAGGTCAATGTTTTCTGTATCTTTAACAGCACCCATACCGAAGATACGTTTAACATCGACAATACCTATACCGCGAAGCTCGATAAAATGACGTATAATTTCGGGCGAACTGCCGACTAAGGTTTTTGAGCTTACACGTTTGATTTCAACAGCGTCATCGGCAACCAGTCGGTGTCCGCGCTTAACAAGCTCTATTGCAGTTTCGCTCTTTCCGACACCGCTTTCGCCTATTAACAAAATACCTTCGCCATATACTTCAACCAAAACACCGTGCATTGTAGTCATCGGGGCAAGGCTTACATTAAGAGCTAAAATAAGACCGCTCATAAAACGGGAGCTTGCCAGCGGTGTACGCAGCACAGTTCGGTTATATTTTTTTGCACATTCCATTATTTCAGGAAAAACATCCATATCACGAGTGATAATAAGTGCAGGAATAGGATGAACAAAAAGCTGCTCTAATCTTTTTAAACGTTCGTCAGAGTCTAACTTTTCTAAATAAGTATGCTCAACCTTACCTAAAATCTGAATGCGGTTAGAATCAAAGTAATCAAAAAATCCTGCTATCTGCAAGCTGGGGCGGTTAACCTCGGCAACAGTAATGGGAATATCTTCATATCCGTTGGGGGCATAAATAATTTCAAGATTATGTTCAGCAATAATTGTACCTAATTTTACAGAAGTGGTCATATTAAAGCACAGCCTTTCTTAAGTGAAATTTGTGTCCATTATTATTATACTACAATAAATTAAATTTTTAAATACTAAAATTATTTATTTTTATACTTTATTTTTTTATGGTTTTGGTGTAAAATAGTATATTAGTGATGATTATATATCAAGGAGGATTACATATGAGAGCAATAATTACTGTTATAGGTACAGACAAGGTGGGAATAATAGCTGAGGTAAGTCGTGTTCTCGCTGAGAATCAGGTTAATATTTTAGATATTTCGCAGACGATTATGCAGGATATGTTTACTATGATTATGTTGGTTGACGTATCAAAATCAAAAATTGCTTTTTCTGCACTTTCAGATACTCTTTCGTCTTTAGGCGATGCGCTCGGTCTTTCCATTCGCATACAGCACGAGGACCTGTTTAATTCGATGCACAGAATCTAAAACGTGCTGTAAAGGAGTGAAAATACAATGATAAACAGATTGGAAATTTTAGAAACCATCAAGATGATAAGCGAAGAGCACTTAGATGTGCGTACGGTTACCATGGGAATTTCGCTTTTGTCTTGTGCTGCAAACGATATTGATACTGTTTGCACACGTATTTATGATAAAATTACACATCAGGCAGAACATTTAGTTAAAACTGCTGTTGATATTGAAACCGAGTTTGGTATTCCGATTATAAACAAGAGAATTTCGGTAACGCCTGCTGCGCTAATATGCGAAAGCATTAAAGATGCAGACTCGTTTGTTAAGGTTGCGCAAGCCTTGGACAAGGCGGCAAAAACTACGGGTGTTGACTTTATAGGCGGATTTTCAGCTTTAGTACATAAGGGTGCAACCCGTGGGGACAAGCTTTTAATTGATTCTATTCCCGAGGCACTTGCAACAACTGACAAACTGTGCTCAAGTGTAAATGTGGGAACAACAAAAGCCGGTCTTAATATGGATGCGGTACGTAAAATGGGCGAGGTTATAAAGCAAACTGCGCATTTAACCGAAGATAAAGACGGGTTTGGCTGTGCCAAATTAGTTGTGTTCTGCAATGCGGTTGAAGATAATCCGTTTATGGCAGGAGCATTTCACGGAGTAGGTGAGCCTGATGCAGTTATTAATGTCGGCGTATCCGGTCCGGGCGTTGTAAAATGTGCTCTTGAAAAAGTAAAAGGAGCAGACTTCGGAACAGTTGCCGATACAATAAAAAATACAGCATTTAAAATTACCAGAATGGGTCAGCTTGTTGCGCAGGAAGCATCTAAACGTCTTAATATTCCGTTTGGTATTGTTGACTTGTCGTTGGCACCTACACCTGCTGTCGGCGATTCGGTTGCATATATTTTAGAAGAAATGGGTCTTGAGCAATGCGGAACTCACGGCACAACCGCAGCGCTGGCGCTTTTAAACGATGCAGTTAAAAAAGGTGGCGTTATGGCTACATCTTATGTAGGCGGTCTTTCGGGTGCGTTTATTCCCGTAAGTGAGGATGCAGGTATGATAGCGGCGGCTCAGTCGGGTGCTCTTTCTCTTGAAAAGTTAGAGGCCATGACATGCGTATGCTCAGTTGGCCTTGATATGATTTGTATTCCGGGTGATACAAGTGCCGAAACAATTTCTGCAATTATTGCAGACGAGGCGGCAATCGGTATGGTAAACAATAAAACAACGGCAGTCAGAGTAATTCCTGCTCCGGGTAAAAAGGTCGGAGATGTTGTAGAATTTGGTGGATTGTTAGGCAGTGGCCCTGTTATGAACGTAAATTTAAAATCGAGTGCAGATTTTATTGCCCGTGGCGGCAGAATCCCTGCACCGATACATAGCTTAAGAAACTGATTTGATAGGTAATAACAGTTTTAATATCAATTTTTTAAAAAATATAATTATTTGTGTATAAAAACAGAATAAGGGGAAAAGATAGTATTGACCTCACAAAATACATTGAAACCGACTTATCCCCAAAGTCGGAAACCCCCTTTAAAATGGGAACGGAAAAAGTACAGAACGTAAAATTAGGACGTAGGTTGTCTATTCTGCATCTTTTTACGATTCCTACCGTAAAAGGAGCTGTAGCAAAATGAAATTCATTTTGCTACAGCTCCTTTGGGATGGACGGAAAATAGCGCAGTACTCTTTCGAGTATCATCGGGCACTAAGAGCAAAGCATCGTTGCACTCGCTTTGTCAAAGTGCCCAGTGTTACTGGACAAACTGAACCCGTAGGGGTTACCCGAAGGCGTACGTGGGTACGTCGAGAGGTGAAGTTTGTTCAAAACACAAGGCATTATAAAAAGGAATTCGTTAAATAACGAATTCCTTCATTAATTTTTATCTTATTTTAACTTTTAATTTTAAATAAAAAACAAGGTATGCATTTTATTTGCCTTGTGTGGTGTGCGCATTTTGCTACAGCCCTTTGTATTATTCGTCATATAACATACCTTTTCTTATCTTAATTGCAGCATCTTCTTTTCCCAGCCATTTTGCTATGGCAAAGGCAAAATCGTGAGATGTGCCCGCGCCGCGCGATGTTATAACATTATCGCAAACGCATACGCGGTCAGTAAGGGCGGTTGCACCTAAAAGCTTATCTTCAAAACCAGGATAGCACACAGCATTTTTTTCTTTTAAAAGTCCGGCAGCACCTAATACCTTTGGAGCGGCACATATTGCGGCAACAAGACCGCCGTTTTTATAGCATTCGGTTAATTTCTGATTAACCTCGGCACTTGCCTCAAGATTATCTGCGCCCGGCAGACTGCCCGGCAAAATAACAGCCGTTGGGGTTATATCCATTATTTCGGGCATGCGCAGATCTGCTACAACAGGAATGTGATGTGCACCCATAACTGCGTTTGAGTTGCTTACAGAAACTGTTTTTACATCTATGCCGCACCTGCGCAGAATATCTACGGTTGCGAGCGCCTCAATTTCTTCAAATCCATCTGCTAAAAAAAGAATAACCATTACACATTCCTCCTATAATATTTGTTAAAACAAGCTTGATTTTAATATTAATTTAATATATGATATATTTACCTTATCATTATATACAATTTTTTTGTAAAACACAAGCGGAGAGTGATATTTTTGCAAACAATTTTGGTGGATGCACGTTTTTATGACGAAATTAAGAGCGTGTGGGGGAAAGATTACCGAATATTACCGTCTTATGTCAGCAAATTGCTGGCAGAGCCGGTGTGTGCGCATCCGGATATGACAATCTGTTCATTAGGCGGCGGCATATATGTATGCTCGCCCGACAGCTTTGACTATTACAGTCGTATACTGGCTGATTGTGATATTAAATTGGTACAGGGTGCGACCTGTCTTAAGAGTAACTACCCCGAAGATATTGCATATAATGTAGCAAGAGCGGGCAAATGCCTGATAGGTCACGAGATGTTTTCTGACCCTGTCCTCCTGCAAATTGCAAAAGAAAACGGTTTGTTGTTCTATCCGACAAAGCAAGGCTATGCCAAATGTTCCTCCTGTATTATTTCAGAAAATGCTCTGATTACGTCAGACCCCTCCATTGTCCGCTCGGCGCAGGAGGCAGGGATTGATGTACTTAAAATCCGACCGGGTTATGTAAATTTAAAAGGCTATGACTGCGGATTTATAGGCGGTGTTTGCGGAGTAACCCCAAAAGGTGAACTGCTATGCTTTGGTGATATGAGCAGTCATCCTGATTACATAGAAATATGCGATTTTTTGAAAAAACACAATGTAGCCTTAAAAGATTTAAAAAACAGACCGCTTGAAGATACAGGAACAATTTTAAGTATATATGCTTAAAATCGGCTCATAATAAGCATTGAGAATGGAAAGCTGCCGTAAAAGTATCCGAAAAACGGGTATTTTTACGGCAGTTCAGTCTAAAGGAGTGACGCTTGTGTATGATAAGGTATCGCTCGGCATAAGGGGCGACCTGAACCTTTTGAAAAAACATATGGCACAAAACAGCGATTGCAGCAGATACACTTCGTTTTTTGAGTCGGATAAAAAAGATGCGCCGGGTACGGTAGAAATTGAAATAAAAAATAATCCCGGACTTTTATCCAGTTTTTTAAATATTTTAGCTGAATATATTATTGAAAGATATGAGGCTCAAATGGCAGAACGCATAATATCAGAAGATTATTCGTATCTTTCGCAAACGCAAAAAAGGGTTGTAATGCGTTCGTTATCTGATTTAAACGATGATGGCGAGATAGGATATTATCCACGCAAAAAGGCAATTTTTGAAAGCCTTTGTGAATATGTAAAGAGTGAATCAGATATGCTTTTAGAAGGCTTTGTGTCGTTTCGGTTAAAAGAGTATGAAAGCCTTTTGAGCAAAGCGGTGCATTACCTGGCAGAAAAAAGTATTATAGAGCAGGAATATAACGATTTTATAGACCTTTTAAAATATTTTGTAAACATTCAGACATCAAGACCAAAGCTTGTTCATGTAGTCGTAGAAAGCGATGGAAGTTATGAGCTTATATCAGATGAAAAAGAAAATATAACAAAAAAAGCGATGTCTGATTTTGTTGACATCAACGATTTGCCCGACAATATCAATTATGACGATTTGTTAATAAGTATGCTTATAACACTTGCGCCAAAAGCTGTTGTGGTACACAATTCTAAGTTGATAAAAAATAAAGAGCTTTTTAAAACTATTGATTTGGTGTTTGATAAAAATATGATTTATTGCAGCGGCTGCGAAATGTGTAAAGACTCGCAGGCGGTAACATAAAAGAGGTCGCGTAAAGCGACCTCTTTTATGTTATTTTATTATCATTTCACCTATTTTAAATACATCTCCTGCGCCCATCGTAAGAACAATATCTCCGTCACTTACGTTTTGTTTGATGTAGTCAGCTATTGCATCAAAGCCTTTTATATAGGCGGCGTTATGTGAATGAGCATCAATTGCCTCTGCTAAATCTAGAGAGTGGATTAAACCCGTATCTTTTTCGCGCGCTGCATAAATATCGCTTACGATTACATAGTCACAATTTGAAAAGCTTGTTGCAAATTCATCTTTGAGCTTTAATGAACGGGTATAGGTATGCGGTTGAAAAATGCACCACACCTTGCCATCTTTAGCGGCTGCGCGTGCAGAATTTAGTGTTGCACGGATTTCTGTTGGATGATGTGCGTAGTCGTCTATAATTTTAGCACCGCCGCACATACCCTTATATTCAAAACGGCGGTTTGTGCCGTCAAATGCTGCAAGACCTTTTTTGATATTTTCTTCAGAAACACCTAAAAGCTGAGCGCAGGCAATAACCCCGAGTGCATTGCTGACGTTATGCATTCCCGGCACAGAAAGCTCTGCGTGCATAAAATGCTTGCCGCCTGATAAAACATCAAAGTTTGCAAAGCCATTATCGTCAAAAATAATATTTTCGGCTGTCCACACAGCATCTTTAGAGTTTATTGCATAGCTTACTACCTTACATTTGGCACCGACGGTTGCCTGTATTACTTCATTGTCGTCAAAGTTTGCTATAACTGCGCCCTCAGACGGTATTAAAGCTACAAATTCACGGAAGTATTTTACAATCTCGTCTAAATCTTTAAAAAAGTCTAAGTGGTCTTCTTCAATATTTAAAATTATGCTGTAAAGCGGAAAGAACTTTAGAAAACTGCCGCTGTATTCGCAGGCTTCCATAACGAGATAGTCATTAGAACCGTCGCGCATATTTCCTCCGATTGCGGGTAATACTCCGCCGACTAATACGCTGGGGTCTAAATCAGCAGCCAATAAAACGTGCGACAGCATAGATGTAGTTGTTGTTTTGCCGTGTGTTCCGCTTATGGCTATGGGGTTTTTATATCTTTTCATTAAAGCACCTAAAAGAGTTGCTCTTTCGATTGAGGTAATTCCAAGCTCACTTGCACGCAAAAGCTCAGGATTATCTTTAGCTATCGCTGCGGTATATACAACTAAACCTGCACCGTCTATATTCTCGGCTTTGTGCCCTATGCTTACACTTATGCCCTTAGCTTCCAATTCTTCGGTCATTGCGCTCTTTTTAAAATCAGAGCCGCGAACGCTAAAGCCGTCATTTTTTAAAATTACAGCCAAGGCACTCATACTTATTCCGCCTATACCGATAAAAAATATATCTTTTGTCGGGTCTGTTTTATCTAAATTAAAATTGTTCATTATAATGCCCCCATATAAAGCTCTTGTTTTTTCTTATTATATTATTATATTGTAAATTGGAAAAAATTAAAAGTGTTTTTTTAAAATTTTTCCTGTATAATTCACATTTTTTCACAGAAAATAGTATCAAATACTAAAGCGCAGCAGCGAAAAGGAGCATGACAAATGGAAATTACAGATATCAGAATCAGAAAAATTAATCTTGAATCAAAAATGAGAGCGGTGGTTTCGGTAACCTTTGATAACTGTCTGGTTATCCACGACATTAAGGTTATAGAGGGAGCGGATAAAATGTTTGTGGCTATGCCCAGCCGAAAAACTCCCGAAGGCGAGTTTAAGGATATAGCACATCCGATTAATGTGGAAATGCGTGATAAGCTTGAAAAGGGTATTTTAGATAAGTATCAGATGGCATTGGTGGCGGAAACGGAAGATGTATCGGATGTTCCATTATCTTAAAAAGGACTATAGCAAAATGCGCACACCACACAAGGCAAATAAATCACATAACTACACCTTTTAATTAAAACAACAAACCTAAAATAACCTAAAACTTAATGTAGGAATTCGCCATTTAACGAATTCCTTTTTGTTACAACGCCTTGTGTTTCGAACAAACTTCGCCACTCGACGTACCAACGTACGCCTTCGGGTAACCGAAATCAAGGATATACCTTGATTTCGCTCAGTTTGTCCAATCTGCGCTATTTTTCGTCCAGTCCAAAGGAACTGTAGCAAAATGAACTTCATTTTGCTACAGTTCCTTTTCTGTCTCACGACCATAGTTATATGTATACTTTGACGGCGGAACACCCGTAATTTTTTTAAACTCTGCCGAAAAGTGTTTTTCGTCGTTATATCCGCACAAATCGGCTATTTCGTGTACTGAAAAATATCCGCCTAAAATAAGTGCCTTTGCATAATCAATTCTGCGTTTTATAACATAATGCTTTGGCGAAATATTGTATTCTTTTTTAAATAATTTTCGAAAATATGTTTCACTCATAAAAGATTTAGCGGCTGCATCAGATAACGAAAAATCTTTGTTTAAGCAGTTTTGCTCTATATATAAAACCGATTTGTTAATTTTTTTATTTTCAAAAGACGGGCGGTTATCTTTATAAAGCTCGGCTAAAATTTTGCTGAAAATTGCAGAGCATTCGTTTTTATAAGATATTTCTTTGCCGTTCCAGCGGTCTAATATTTCTTTAAATAAGACGCTGTATTTTTCAGTATTTTCAGGGATAAAAACTTCAATTTTATCGGAGTTATAGTTAAACGATTTAAAATGCACAACAATCAGTTTATCTTTTTTGGCAGTTCGAGTATATGCTAAATTTGACGGAACATAGCAAATAGACTTATCAGACAGGGCAAACTGCTGTTTTTCGGTGCTTAAAACAGTATTCGCCTCGTATCTGAAAGACAAGGCATCGAAGTTGCGGTTTGAGTTAAACATTTTTATATTAGATTGCTCTAAAGACAAAACATCCAAAAGCTCGAAAACTACGCATTCTTGTTCGAAAAACACAATAATCACTCCTTAATATAAGAATATTATATAAATACTGTTTCGAAAAGTCAACCTTTTTAAACGTTTTATTGGTGGATATATAAAAATAAAATGATATACTTAAAGTATAATTTGTAAGGGGTGAAATTTAATGTCTGAAAGACAAAATGTGTTATCTTTATTCCGTGAGCAAAAGGATTATATGAATAAAAGAATAAAAGACGGCATCGAAAATTACCGAAAGGGAAATGCTGAAATCATAGTAAAAGGCGCAGACGGCAATCCTGTTCGCAATGCTAAAGTGAATGTTAAGCAAATAAATCACGAGTTTAAATTCGGTGCGAATCTTTTTATGCTCGATGAATTTGAATCCCAAGAAAAAAACGAAAAGCACAACAAGGCATTTGCCGATGTTTTTAATATGGCGACTCTTCCTTTTTACTGGAACGCGAATGAGCCGAAAAAAGGTCAGAAAAGATACGATAAAAACAGCGAAAAAATGTATCGCAGACCAACCATAGATTTATGTGTGGAATACTGTAAAGAAAACGGCATCGAGCCGAGAGCGCATTGTCTTAACTACGACTTGTTCAGACCCGAATGGACAAATGAATTGTCTTTGGACGAGTATAAAAAGGCTATTGAAGAAAGGATGAAAGAACTGGCCGAAAGATATTCGGGCGAGATTCCCTGCTGGGAGGTTATAAACGAAACCTTGTGTACGCCCCCTGCTGAAAAAAGGTCTGACTTTTTTTATGAGCCTGACTTAGTTGAATGGAGCTTTAAAACCGCAGAAAAATATTTTAAAAATAGCGAAATAACCATAAACGAGTCGAACTGGCAGGTTTTTGATAAAACTTATGGCTTTAAATATAATCGCAGTGCTTATTATATGCTTATAGAAAGAGCGCTTAAAAACGGAGCAAGAATAGATGCAATAGGAATGCAATGCCACGTATGTTATAAAAAAGAAGAGGAAGCAAAGCTTGCACTAAGTTCTTATTATGACCCGAAGTTTCACTATGATTTGATGGATACATATGCGCAATTTGGCAAACCTCTTCAGATAACAGAGGTAACAGTTCCTGCATTTTCAAACGACCCCGAGGATGAAGAAATTCAGGCAGAAATTTTAAAAACTCTTTATTCAATATGGTTTTCGCATCCTGCTATGGAGCAGATTGTTTATTGGAATTTAGCAGACGGCTATGCTTTTGTAAGCGACCCCGACCCCGAAAAGATAAAGGCATCAATGGGTGATATGACAAGGGGCGAAAACATTTTTTACGGCGGACTGTTCAGATTTGATATGACTCCGAAGCCTGCATATTTTGCACTTAAAAACTTAATTAAAAATGAGTGGAACACCAAAGAACAGCTTATAACCGACAAAAGCGGAGTCGCCGCTTTCAAAGGCTTTTACGGAACATATGATGTAGAAATTGAAGCAGATGGTAAAATTATTAAAAAACAGATAAATTTTTCAAAATCAGGCAAAAAAGAATTTAATATAGAGGTGTAAAAAATGAAACAGTCAATTAAAGAAATAATTTCAGAAAACGTTAATCTTTGTTCAAATCCGTCAGAGCTTAAAATAACGGATATAAGGGTTGCCAACATAAACGGTGCGCCCAAGCATTGTCCGTTAATCAAGGTTTATACCAATCAGGGCTTGGTCGGATATGGCGAGGTGCGCGATGCCTCGAGTGCTACATATGCTCTTATGCTCAAGTCCAGACTTGTGGGCGAAAATCCCTGTAACGTAGACAAGCTGTTTAGAAGAATCAAGCAATTCGGCGGTCATTCGCGTCAGGGCGGCGGTGTTTCGGGCTTAGAAATCGCTTTGTGGGACTTAGCAGGAAAGGCCTGGGGAGTTCCGCTCTGGCAAATGCTTGGCGGTAAGTTCCGTGACAAAGTAAGAATGTATTGCGATACCGATGTTGACGGAAAGCATACGGGAACAGATATGGGTCACGCTTTAAAAAAGAGAATGGAGCAGGGCTTTACTTTTCTTAAAATGGATTTGGGTATCGAGCTTATGTTAGATGAGCCGGGATGCTTAAATGCTCCTTTAGGCTTTTTGGAGGATATTAAAAAATATTCAATGAAAGCTATCAATCATCAAAAAGGCTCTATTGATATGGATATGATGCTCGGAAAGAATTACGAGGTATTTACCATTCCGCACCACGCAACAGGTATCCACTTAACACAAAAGGGTATGGACTATCTTGAAGATTATGTAAAGCAGGTAAGGGATGTAATCGGCTATGAGGTTCCGCTTGCAATAGACCATTTCGGTCATATCGCTATTGAAGACTGCATTATGTTTGCAAAACGCCTTGAAAAATATAACATTGCTTGGATTGAGGATATTGCTCCGTGGCATTATACAGACCATTATGTTAAAATTGCAAACAACTGTAATGTTCCTATCTGTACAGGTGAAGATATTTTCCTTGCCGAAAACTTCGAGCCGTTAATGAAAAGCGGCGGTGTTTCGGTTATTCATCCCGATATGCTGACGGTTGGCGGAGCTATGGAAATGAAAAAGCTTGGCAATATGTGCGATAAATACGGCGTTGCAATGGCTATACATATGGCAGAAAGCCCTATTGCGTGTATGGCGGCTATCCATACTGCAGCTGCAATTCAGAATGTTTTGGCAGTTGAATTCCATTCGGTTGATATTCCGTGGTGGAACGATTTGGCTATCGGTATCGACAATCCGCTGTTTAAAGACGGATTTGTAGATGTTCCGAACAAGCCGGGTCTTGGTATTGACGAGCTTAACGAAGAGCTTATAGCTCAGCATATGCACGAAAAATATCCGGGCATATGGGAGCCTACAACCGATTGGGATAATGAATGGGCAAACGACAGAGAGTGGAGTTGATTTATGGCAGGTTTAAAAATAAGATGGATTGGTCAGAGCGGATATATTTTAAAAGACGGACAAACAGAAATCTGCATTGACCCTTATCTTTCAGATGTTGTTGAAAAAATAGCGGGGCGTGGCAGGATGGTAGATGCCCCGTTTTCACCTGAAAAATTAAAAAGTGATGTGGTAGTTTGCACGCATAATCATTTAGACCATGTTGATATTGATGCAATTCCGCTTATGAACAAAGAAAATATGCTGTTTTTAGCTCCGACTGATGCTAAAGCGCAGCTGTCAGAATGCGGCGTTACAAAATATGAGCCTTTTGACGAGGGTAAAACCTTTAAAACGGGCGGTTTTGAGCTTGAAGCAGTATTTGCAGAACATAGTATTCCTGCGGTTGGTGTTATCGTAAAGCATAGCGGAATTACAATGTATTTTTCGGGTGATACCGAATACAACAAAAAGCTTGAAGATTTAAAAGAATACAATATTGACATTGTGTTTATCTGCATTAACGGAAAACTCGGAAATATGAATGTTTCTGATGCGGTAAAACTGACAAAAATAATAAATCCGAAAGTTGCTGTTCCCACACATTACGGAATGTTTGAGAATAATACTGAAAATCCAATAAATTATACATCGGAGCTTAATTGCGGATTCATAATGGATTACAATAAAGAATACACAGTTAAAGAGGTGATTAAAAGTGTTTGATTTAACAAGCAAGACAGCACTTGTCACAGGAGCAACGCAAGGTATTGGTTTTGAAATTGCACGTCTTTTGGCAGAGCGTGGTGCAAAGGTGTTTATAAATGGAGCAACAAGCCTTGAAAAATGCGAGGAAGCCTGCAAAAAAATACCTAATTCCGAACCGGTGAGTGCAAATCTTTTAATTGAAGAGGATATAGATAAAATGTATGAGCAAACCAAAGATGCAGATATTTTGGTTTTAAATGCGTCAGTTCAGTATAAAAAAGAGTGGAATGAGTTTACTGACGAAGAATACGACATTCAGATGAATTGCAATTTAAAAAGCTCATACTTGCTTATTAAAAAATATGCTGAGGGAATGAAAGCTAAAGGCTGGGGAAGAATCGTAACAATCGGCAGCGTTAATCAGTATAACCAGCATCCGCAGTTATCGCTTTACGCTATAACAAAAGCGGCACAGAAAAAAATGACAGAAAATTTTGCACCGCTTTTAGCACCTTACGGCATAACAATAAATAATGTTGCTCCGGGTGCAATTGCGACCCCCAGAAACGAAGAGGCACTTTCTGACTCTGATTTTAAAAAGTTATTAGAAAGTAAAATTCCTTGCGGATATGTTGGTGAGCCAAAGGATATTGCACCAAGCGTACTGCTTTTATGTTCGGATGAGGGCAGATACATTACCGGTGCAGAAATAAAAATTGACGGAGGACTTAGCCTTTAATATCGGGCAAAATAAAATAATGGATAACAAAGTTGAAATTTTTGATGTGGAATCAGAGGCATTTACTCCCGTTCATAGTTTTGAGGGTTGGACGGTAGGTGTAATTAATTTTGCTGACAGATTAAAAGAAGAAAATGTAGCAAAGGTAGAGTGCCATCTGAAAACAGATGAGGTTTTTATTCCTGTTTTGGGCAAATCGGTTTTGCATATAGGCAGAAACCGTGAAAAAAGAATAGAACTTGAAATCGGAAAGGCATACAACGTAAAAAAAGGCACCTGGCATGCTGTTTCTATGAGTGAAAATGCAAAAATGTTTGTCGTAGAAAGCAGCGGTACGGGTAACGATAATTCAGAAATAATATTTGATAAATAGAGAGGGGAAAAAATTATGCATTTTAACGACAGAGACGAAATTATAGCTTTAACTCCGCAGTGGAAAGGCGAAAGATTTAATGACGGAAGACCGAAGGTAGACGATAAATATTTAAAAGCCTTAAAAACCTTAACATTAGAAGAGGTATGGAAGCCGATTTTTGTAAAGGGCTATGAAAGTCAGTTTGAGGGCAGATTACATACTTTGCACGATGACGGAAGAAAGCTTATCGGACGTGCTGTTACAGCTACATACTGTCCGTTTCGTCCTGATTTTGATGCAGTTGTAAAAGACATCGGTCGCAGTGAGGGCAGAACAGGTACATATAATCAGTGGGTAATTGATAATTTGCAAGAAGGCGACGTTCCGGTTATTGATATGTATGACAAAGTGTATAAAGGAACATTTTTAGGCGGAAATCTTACAACCGCTCTTAAAAACAAGACCAAAAACGAAAACGGCGGTGCTGTTATCTGGGGCGGTATAAGAGATACCGAGCAGATGAAAAAGGTTGAAGACACGCAGGTTTATTACAGAGGTATTGACCCTACCCCGATTCGTGATTTTATTATGACCGGATATAACACCGTAACAAGAATCGGAAATGCTGTGTGCCTTCCGGGCGATGTTGTTTTCGGCGCAGGCGGCGGAGTTTTGTTTATACCAAGTCATCTTGTTGAAGAGGTAGTTGGCGGTGCGGCAAAAACACAGGTAAAAGACTTGTTCGGTTTTGAAATGATTACCTTAAATAAATTTACAACTGCTCAGATTGATAAAAATACATGGACTAAAGATATGCTTGATCTTTTAATGGATTTTATTGAAAAGGATGACAGAGCGGCAGAATACAGAGGTCTTGACTGGTCGTTAGAGTATGAACTGGCGATAAATGGGGATCCGAATGATACTCAATCTGCACTATAACAATAAAAGGGACTATCTTGATAATCATTTTTTATAAATATTTATGCACGAAATATTGTAGGGAACGCATTAATGCGTTCCGCGGAATGGATAAATCCATTCCCTACAACCAAACATTGCATAATTATTCGCTATATATGATTATTGAGACAGCCC
>JAFYXI010000043.1 GCA_017546245.1 Clostridia bacterium
AACCTGCTCCCAAACTGCGTTGATTGCATCTTCATACTCTTTGCCTTCGCCCTGCATAAGAAAACGAATGATTTCCATTAAGTCCTGAACGTTGTAGTTTTCGCCTACAGCAGCCCACGGCACGCGTGTAGCGCCTGTGTTATAGCGAAAATCTGTTGATTTTTTTGCCATTTTAACTTCCTCCTTGAATCTTATTTAAGTAATAATTTTTTAAAATCGAACGTAAAATTTTAATATAATGCAATTAATTTATTGCTTGAATTAATTATATCACTTAATAATTAAGATGTCAATAAAATATATTAAAATAATTATTGTATAATATTTCGCGGAAATGATATGTCGAACAGACGGTCGCACATTTCAAAGGCTGCACCATTTAAAATATCGTCGCTGCCAGAGGTTACGGATACTATTTCCATATCCTGAGTAAGAGCTGCATAAGTGCGCTTTTTCATATGGCAAACCGCATCTTCCAAAAGTGCAGGGCAGTCTGAAAAATCGCCGGTATTTAAAACCAGAACAGACGGATGCAAAAGATTTATCAGGTTTGCAAGACCTATGCCTAAATACTGTGCACAGTCTGATACGGCAGATATTGCATCAGCATTTCCGTTTTTGTATAGCTCGTTTATTTTAGATAAAGCAGCGGTTTTGCCTGATTTTTCGTTATAAAGACGTGTAAGACGCTCGGCAGAACACATTGCCTCTAAGCAGCCACGGTTGCCGCAAAAGCAAGGCTCGCCGTCTTTTTCAATAGTGGTATGACCAATTTCGCCCAGCATAGAACGGCTGATTGCGTTATTGTATAGCTGAACAGCGCCGATGCCGTTTTCCAAATCCACAAAAAGCATATTTTTAGACAGCATCCTGTCGTTAGTAGTAGAAAAATTAACCGCGCGAATGCGCGAAACATTTTCTACAAAAACAGGCAGACCGGTTTTTTGTTCTAAAATTTCTTTTATATCAAGCTTATTCCATTTCATGCTGGATGAAAAAACAAATTGGCTGCCATCTAAAACCAAACCCGAAAAAATAACACCTATTCCCAATGTTTTATCTTTTCCGTGCTTTCCGGTAAGAGCAGCAATTTTATTTTCAAGCTGAGATATTACATTTGCCGGCGATTTTGATTTTATATCGGCATCTATTGAAGACAAAATCTTGCCGCCTAAATCGGTATAGAAAATTTTTGCGCGTGATTCATCGAATAAAGCGAAAATTAATCCGTAAGCGTCGGTGCGAAACTGCAGTAATGTGCTTTTGCGACCTACACGCTCAGATTGCTCTGTACCGCATTCGGCTAAAAGCTCAAGGTCTAAAAGATAAGAGGTAACATTTGTTATTGATGATAAAGAAAGACCGGTTTGCTCGGCTACTAACGGACGGGAAATGTCCGGATTACGCCTTATGCAGTTTAAAACCTTAAGACGATTCATTTTTTGCATTAACTGCACGTTTGCAACCTGTTTTCCCATTGATAATTCTCCTCTGTATGCTACAAATTTATTATAAATATTTTACCATATATTACTTTAAAATGCAAGGAACGAAAAATGCTTGTTACACAAAAATAATGCGATTCCTTTGTGCAAGATGCATAAAAGAAAAAATATTTGTTTAAAATGCACAAAACACACCTGCCTTTTTTTATGTTAGAATAGTAATATTGTAATAGACAAGGTTTTTTTTTAGTGTTATAATTTTTATAGGTCTTTGTATACCGACTTGTGAAAAAATTAACAAAGCGCGTCTGCGTATACAAAATTCATATTTAGTTCGAGATTAATTATCGAGGAGGTAAATAAATTGAGTGAGAAGACAGGAGTAGCTTTTTCAGAAACCAAAGAACAGGCTCAAAAGCTTATTGAGGTAATTGAAAAGCACAAAAATGAAAACGGCGCACTTATCCCGGTTCTGCATGAGGCTCAGGAAATTTACGGTTATTTGCCGATAGAGGTTCAGCAGAAAATAGCAGAGGGCTTAGGGGTTACAATGGCAGAAATATATGGAGTTGTAACTTTTTACACCCAATTTTCAGTAAATCCCAAGGGTAAATATAAAATTGGTGTTTGCTTAGGAACTGCCTGCTACGTTAAAGGCTCGGGAAATATTCTGGATAAAATTAAAGAAAAACTGGGTATTGATGTTGACGAATGCACACCCGACGGCAAATTTTCAATTGATGCAACACGTTGTATAGGTGCGTGCGGATTAGCACCGGTGATGACCGTAAATGACGATGTTTATGGTCGCTTAGTTCCCGAAGACATTGACGGAATTTTAGAAAAATATATGTAATTTAATCGGTTTAAACTTTAAAAATCTTTCCTTGCATTGTTCAAGAAAAGAAAAAGTGAATGAAAAGAGGTCTTAGAATGAAGAACTTATCTGAACTTGGTTTAATAAGAGATAAAAAGAAAGATTATGTTAATCTTCGCATAGAAGATAAAGCCGAGGCAAAAGCATCGGTCGGTGAGTCTAAGGTAAGAGCGCATGTGTTGGTATGCGGCGGTACGGGCTGTACTTCTTCCGGCAGCCAGAAAATAATTCATGAATTTGAAAATCAGATTGCAGCAAACGGAATAGCGGAAGAGGTTAAAGTTATAAAAACCGGTTGCTTCGGTCTTTGTGCATTAGGTCCGATTGTTGTTGTATATCCCGAGGGTGCTTTTTACAGTATGGTAAAGGTTGAAGATGTTGAAGAAATTGTAAAGGAACATCTTGTCGGCGGTCGTGTTGTTAAGCATCTTCTTTATGATGAAACTGTTGAAAACGACTCAATTAAATCGTTAAACGAAGTTAACTTCTACAAAAAACAACGCCGTATTGCACTTCGTAACTGCGGTGTTATAAATCCTGAGGATATTGAAGAATACATAGCTATCGACGGTTACCAGGCTTTGGGAAAAGTGCTTACAAGCATGACTCCTGAGCAGGTTATCGAAGAAGTTAAAGAATCCGGTCTTCGCGGTCGCGGCGGTGCAGGTTTTTCAACCGGTATGAAATGGATGTTTACTGCACGTGCAAGCGGCGAAAACGGTAAGTACGTTTGCTGTAATGCAGACGAAGGTGACCCGGGTGCGTTTATGGACAGAAGTATTTTAGAGGGTGACCCGCACGCAATTATTGAGGCAATGGCGATTGCAGCTTACGCAGTTGGTGCCGATCAGGGTTATATCTATATTCGTGCTGAGTATCCGATTGCAGTTAAACGTTTGCAGATTGCAATTGACCAGGCTAAAGAATACGGACTTTTAGGTTCGAACATTTTTGGTACAGATTTTTCGTTTAATCTTGATATAAGACTTGGTGCAGGTGCATTTGTCTGCGGTGAAGAAACTGCGCTTATGACCTCTATCGAGGGGCATCGCGGTGAGCCGAGACCGAGACCTCCGTTCCCTGCAAACAAAGGTCTGTGGCAGAAGCCTACATTATTAAATAATGTTGAAACCTATGCTAACATCACTCAGATTATAAATAATGGTGCAGAGTGGTTTAAATCAATAGGAACAGAAAAGAGCAAGGGTACAAAAGTATTTGCTTTAGGCGGTAAAATTAAAAATACCGGTCTGGTTGAAATCCCGATGGGAACAACACTTCGCGAAATCGTAGAAGAAATTGGCGGCGGTATTCCGAACAACAAAAAGTTTAAGGCTGCTCAGACAGGCGGACCTTCAGGTGGATGTATTCCGGCATCGCTCATTGATATAGAGATTGATTACGATTCTCTTATCCAGATTGGCTCTATGATGGGCTCGGGCGGACTTATTGTTATGGATGAAGATACCTGTATGGTTGACATCGCTAAATTCTTCTTAGAGTTTACGGTTGACGAATCCTGCGGTAAGTGTACGCCTTGCCGTGTGGGAACAAAACGTATGCTCGAAATTTTAGACAGAATTACGAAGGGCAAGGGAACACTTGAAGATTTAGATCGTTTGGAAACTTTGGCAGACGGCATTAAGTCTTCTGCACTGTGCGGTCTGGGTCAGACAGCTCCTAACCCGGTTTTGAGTACTCTTCGTTACTTCCGTGATGAGTATGTTGCTCACGTTGTTGATAAAAAATGTCCTGCCGGTGTATGTAAGGACCTCTTAAGTTATAAGATCGATGTAGGTAAATGTAAAGGTTGCGGAATCTGTGCTAAGAACTGTCCTGTCGGGGCAATCAGCGGTCAGGTTAAAAATCCGTACCACATCGATCCTGCCGTGTGCGTAAAATGCGGCGTTTGTATGTCGAAGTGCCCGTTTAAGGCAATTTCGAATAAATAACGAAGGAGGGAAAAAGATATGGAAATGGTAAACATTAAAATTAACGGTGAAGCGATAAGCGTCCCGGGTGATTATACAATTTTGCAGGCTGCAAGACAGGCCGGAATAGATATTCCTACACTCTGCTATTTAAAGGGTGTAAACGAAATCGGCGCCTGCCGTATGTGTCTTGTAGAGGTTAAGGGTGCAAGAGGTCTTGTTACTGCTTGTGTATATCCTGTAAACGAGGGTATGGAGGTATTTACAAATACCGAAAAAGTGCGTATTGCAAGAAAAACAGTTTTAGAGCTGACCTTGTCTAACCACGAAAGAAAGTGCTTGACCTGCCCAAGAAATCAGAACTGCGAGCTTCAGAGACTGGCAGATGAATTAAATGTAACAGATATTGCATTCGAAGGCGAAATTTCAAAGCACGAGATTGACGATATGTCACCGTCAATTGTTCGTGACAACAACAAATGTATACTTTGCCGTCGATGCATCAGCACCTGTAAAAAAATTCAGACTGTTGGCGTAATTGATGCGCAAGGTCGTGGCTTCGCTACAAAAATAGGATGTACTTTTGATAAATCTTTAAACGATACAGATTGCGTAATGTGCGGTCAGTGTATCGCAGCTTGTCCTGTTGGTGCTCTTTATGAAAAAGACAGCACAAAGGCAGTATGGGCAGCTTTAGCAGACGAAACAAAGCACGTTGTAGTTCAGACCGCTCCGGCAGTTCGTGTAGCTTTGGGTGAAGAATTTGGTATGCCAATCGGAACCCGTGTTACCGGTAAAATGGCAACCGCGCTTAAAAAGCTTGGCTTTGACAAAGTGTTTGATACCGACTTTGCTGCCGACCTTACCATTATGGAAGAGGGAACAGAGTTAATAGGTCGCATTAAAGAGGGCGGCAAGTTCCCGATGATTACATCATGCAGTCCGGGTTGGGTTAAGTTCTGTGAGCATAACTTCCCTGATTTGCTTGATAATCTTTCAACTGCAAAATCACCGCACGAAATGTACGGTGCAATTATAAAATCCTACTATGCAGAAAAAGAGGGTATTGACCCGAAAGATATTTTTGTGGTTTCGGTTATGCCCTGTACTGCTAAAAAATTTGAAAGCCAGAGAGAAGAGCTTAAAGGAACGGGATATCCTGATGTTGATGCAGTTTTAACAACTCGTGAGCTTGCTAAAATGATTAAAGAAGCTCGTCTTGATTTCGTAAAGCTTCCTGATTCGGGTTTTGATAATCCGTTTGGTGAAGCAGCAACCGGTGCAGGTGTTATATTCGGTGCGACCGGCGGTGTTATGGAGGCGGCTCTTCGTACAGTTTCAGAGGTTCTTACTGGTAAATCTTGTGACGAGATTGAGTATAAGGCAGTTCGTGGCATTGAAGGAATTAAAGAGGCAACTGTTACAATCGGCGATTTGGATGTTAAGGTTGCTGTAGCACACGGTCTTGGCAATGCACGTGCACTGCTCGAAAAGGTAAGAAGCGGAGAGGCTGATTATCACTTTATCGAGATAATGGCTTGCCCGGGCGGATGTGTAACAGGTGGCGGTCAGCCGATTCAGTCGGCAAAGGTTAAAGCTGAAATTGACCTTAAGGCTGCAAGAGCAAAGGCAATTTATGATGAAGACCGTAGCCTGCCGATTAGAAAATCACACGAGAATCCGTTTATTAAGATGCTCTACGATGAATTCTTAGGCGAGCCGTGCGGACATAAGTCACATAAACTTTTGCATACACATTATGTAAAAAGAGATAAATATTAATAAATTCGGGGATGTAAATTTTACATCCCCATTTTTATATAATTTAATAATTATTTTTTACAATTAAACCTTGCAAGCTGTCATTTTTTTTTGTATAATAATATACAATGGGTTTATTTTATGAAAAGAGGTGCAAAAATGTCTAAAATAGGTTTTGATAATGACAAATATTTGCAAATGCAGTCAGAGCATATTAAAAAACGTATTGCTCAGTTTGGCGGAAAGCTCTATTTAGAGTTTGGCGGAAAGCTTTTTGATGACTATCATGCAGCAAGAGTTCTGCCGGGATTTCAGCCGGACAGTAAGCTAAAAATGCTTTTGCAGTTAAAGGATAAGGTCGAAATAGTGATTGCCATAAATTCTGCAGATATTGAAAAAAACAAGCTACGTGGCGATTTGGGAATAACCTATGATTTAGATGTTTTGCGTTTGATAGACTGCTTCAGACAGATTGGCTTATTTGTAGGCAGTGTTGTTATGACACAGTTCAGAGGTCAGCCTACCGCAGAAGCCTTCCAGAGAAGATTGGAAATGCTTGGTGTTAAGGTTTACAGACACTATCCTATTGAGGGTTATCCGTCAGATATTCCAAAAATCGTAAGCGATGAGGGATACGGAAGCAATGAATATATTGAAACCAGCCGTGAACTTATTGTTGTTACAGCTCCCGGGCCGGGCAGCGGTAAGATGGCAACCTGTCTTTCGCAGCTTTATCACGAGCATAAGAGGGGTATTCAGGCGGGATATGCAAAGTTTGAAACATTCCCTATCTGGAATCTGCCGCTCGGACATCCCGTAAATCTCGCTTACGAGGCAGCAACGGCAGACCTAAACGATGTTAATATGATTGACCCTTTTCATTTAGAAGCCTATGGTGAAACAACCGTTAACTATAATCGTGACGTAGAAATCTTTCCGGTTTTGCGTGCGATGTTTGAAAAAATTGTCGGCAAATGTCCGTATAAATCGCCTACCGATATGGGTGTTAATATGGCAGGAAACTGCATTATTGATGATGAGGCGACTAAAGAAGCATCTCAGCAGGAGATTATCCGCCGTTATTATGCTGCTTTGTGCGAACAAAGAAAAGGCACAGCTGCTGAAGATGTTGTTATGAAGATTGAAATTTTAATGAATAAGGCAGGAATTTCGCAGCACGACCGTCCTGTTATTGCTCCTGCTCTTCAAAAAGCAGCATTAACAGGTGCTCCTGCGGCGGCAATGCAATTGCCCGATGGCACAATTGTTACCGGAAAAACTTCCGATTTACTGGGCGCATCATCGGCATTGCTTTTAAATGCACTTAAAACTCTTGCCGGAATAGATGATGGTGCGCATTTGATATCACCGGCTATTCTAGAGCCTATTCAGCATTTGAAGATTGACCACTTAGGCAACCGAAATCCAAGGCTTCATACTGATGAGGCACTTATTGCTCTTTCAATTTGCGCTGCGACAGACCACCGGGCAGAGCTTGCTATGGAACAGCTTGATAAACTGCGCGGATGTGATGTTCATTCGTCGGTAATATTATCGCATGTTGATGAAAAGATTTTCAGAAGACTGGGAATTAATATCACCTGCGAGCCTAATTATCAGGTTAAACCGGTAGAACATAGTTTATCATAACAAATAAAACTGATGCCAAGTGCATCAGTTTTGTTATTTAAACAGTTAAAAATAGTTTCTTTCTTAAGATAAACTGATTATAATAATAGAGTAAAGAAAAATATGCTATTGTAAAAGGTGATAAAAATGAAATGCTTAATTACATTAGAGGATGTAAGAAAAAATCGTGATATACGCGCTTATATGGAACGAGGAAATGAAAATCTTAACGCCAAAGGCTTTACAGAGCATTCTTTTATTCATGCAGAGCTTGTTGCAAGAAATGCTGCATATATTTTAGAAACCTTAGGGTATAGCGAAAGAGAACAGGAATTGGCTCGTATTGCAGGCTTTATGCACGATATAGGAAACACAATAAACAGGGATGACCACGCACAAAGCGGTGCACTTATGGCATTTCGTCTGCTTTCTGATATGGGAATGGATGCAGAAGAGGTAGCAATCATTATGTCTGCAATCGGAAATCACGACGAGGGCAGCGGAACACCTGTAAATCCGGTATCGGCGGCGCTGATCCTGGCGGATAAATGTGATGTTCGTCGTTCCAGAGTGCGCAATAATGATGTAGCAAACTTTGATATTCACGACAGAGTTAATTATTCTGCTACAAAATCTGAAATAAGTGTGGACAATGCAAACGGAGAAATCACTCTTAAGCTGACCATAGACCCCGAGTTAAGCTCTATTATGGATTATTTTGAAATCTTTATGGAGCGTATGATGATGAACAGACGTGCTGCTCTTTTATTAAATATGAAGTTTTGTCTTGTAATTAATGATACAAAATTGATGTAATGTGCGAAAAAACGACAGAAAATTTCGTAAAACTATTGACCGAATGAATATTATAATATATAATATTAGCATTAATAAAATAGGATAGTTATGTGAAATACATATGATGCAAGCATCACAGGAGGTTGCAAGATGATAAAAGTAGCAATAATGGGATTCGGTACAGTCGGCTCAGGCGTTTATGAAATTATAAGAAATAACGAAGCCGGCTTAGAGCGTAAATCCGGTCATAAAATAGATATTAAATATATTCTGGATATCAGAGATTTTGACGACCATCCCGAAAAGAATTTGTTTACAAAAAGCTTTGACGATATTTTAAACGATGATGAAGTTAAGGTTGTTATCGAGGTTATGGGCGGTCTTAATCCTGCTTATGATTTTTCTAAAAAGGCTCTTTTGGCAGGTAAAAGTGTTATTACATCAAACAAAGAGCTTGTTGCAACCCATGGAACAGAGCTTTTAAAAATTGCTGAAGAGAAAAACTGCAACTATTTATTCGAGGCATCTGTTGGCGGCGGTATTCCGATTTTACGTCCGCTCAATCAATGCATGGCTGCCAATAATGTAGAGGCTGTTTACGGTATTTTAAACGGTACAACTAACTATATCCTGACAAAAATGTTTAAAGAGGGTGCTGCTTTTTCAGAAGCACTTGCACAGGCGCAGGAGTTAGGATATGCAGAGCGCAATCCCGAAGCCGATGTAGAAGGTCACGATGCCTGCCGTAAGATTGCAATTTTAGCATCACTTGCATCGGGTAAATTTGTTGATTATAAAAATGTCGCAACCGAGGGTATAACAGCTATCACAAAAAATGACGTTGCTTTTGCATCTAAAATAAACAGTGTTATTAAACTGGTAGGATATGCAAAATTTGACTCTGAGGGCAAGGTTTATGCGCGTGTTTGTCCGATGGTTATTTCTAAAGAGCATCAGATGTCAGATGTAAGCGATGTATTTAATGCCGTAATGGTACACGGTGACTTTGTAGACGACGTAATGTTCTATGGTCGTGGTGCAGGCAAGCTGCCTACAGCAAGCGCAGTTGTTGCTGACGTTGTTGATGCAGTTAAGCATCTTGAAAGAAGAGTTATGATTAAATGGGAAGTTCCGAGTGAAAACATTATGCTTGACCCAATGGAAATTCCTACAAAATATATGGTCAGAACAACAAACCCGATGCTTGTCAACGGCTTTATCGGTGCAAGCATGATAGGAAACGGCAAAGGTGAAAACGGCACAGAATATGCGTTTATAACCGGTTTGGTAACTGAAAATCAGTTAAAAGAAAAAATAGGAGCAACCGATAGCTTTATAAGAATGCTGCCGGAGGCTTAAAAAGATGGCGAAAGTTAAAGTCAGAGTGCCGGCGACTACTGCCAATATGGGTGCAGGCTTTGATTCGCTTGGCACCGCACTTAAATTATATAATTATGTCGAGGCAGAAGAAACAGACGGCGGTCTTTTGATTGAATATACAGATAAAGCATCTGCATTTTTGCCGACTGATGAAAAAAATTTAGTTTATAAGTCTATGAAATATCTGTTTGATGCTGCAGACTATCGCATTGACGGATTAAAGCTAAGGCTTGAAAATAATATACCCGTAACACGTGGCTTAGGCTCGAGCTCTGCTTGTATTGTAGGTGGCTTAATTGCTGCAAACGAACTAAGCGGCAAGCCTTTTTCGCAAAGAGAGCTTATGTGTATGGCGGCTAAACTAGAGGGGCATTCAGATAATTCTACACCGGCATTTGTAGGTGGATTTACTGTTTCGGTATATGAAAATGAAGATATTTTTTATTATTCACATCCGATAGGGAATGATTTAAAGTTTGTTCTTTTAATTCCTGATTATGCGGTAACTACTAAAAAGGCTCGCGGCACTTTGCCCGGACAATATCCGATAAGAGATGTAAAATTTAACATATCTCATGCGGCATTAACTGTTGCAGCAATGATTTCGGGTGATTATGAAAATCTTTTGTGTGCGGTAGATGACAGAATACACGAGCCGTACAGAAAAACGTTTATTGAGGGTTATCAAAAAATCCATAACCGTTTAAAAAGCTACGGGGCACTGGGAACATATATAAGCGGCTCAGGACCTACGATGATTTCACTTGTTGAGGGTGAAGATGCAGAAGGCTTTATGGCGGATATGCAAGAATATATGAAAAAATCGCATCCGGCATGGCAGATAATGCTTGCGGAGGCAGATAACGAGGGCGCAAAGCTTATCGACTAAGAAATGGAGGGTTTAAGTTGAGTTTAATCGTGCAAAAATTCGGCGGTTCGTCCGTTGCAAATGCCGAACGAGTTTTTAATGTAGCAGATATTATAACGAGCACATATAAAGAGG
>JAFYXI010000044.1 GCA_017546245.1 Clostridia bacterium
TCTGCAGGATTTATACCAAAAGTCTGACAGAAACAGGTTTCTGACGGTTTTGAGCAAGCTAAAGATACGATAATACCTCTTTCGCGTCTTGCCGCATAAAAGCTGTCAACCGGGTCTGTTAAAAAGACTCTGTCAAGTATTTCAAAGCTTTTTACATCACAAGGGCGAACACCAAAGATAACAAAATCTTCTGTTTCGCTTCTTGTATCGATAATTTCGATATTTTTGCCCTCGGTTTTAAATTCCATCAGGTTCTCTGTCTGAGGGAAGAAGAAATCTTTAGGACTTCTTACCGTGTTTAGTGCATCTGACCAGATAGTGCCCTCTTCCCACTTTTTATAAGCGGCTTTACCGTCTGTTCCATCAACAGGAAGATATATCGAAAGATTTTTAGCAAGCTCAGCAAAAACAGAACTCATTTTATCTAACGAACATTTACGCATCAATATCCCCCCTGTCAAAAACCTCACCGGGTTCAACATCATCGGTGGTATAATTAACAAGCGGCGCTCTTTGTCCAACTTCAGCTCCCGCCTGATATTCGCCGTAAAACTCGTTCATATCCTTAATAAATTTACGGTTTAAAAGATGAAGCGGTATATTCTGCGGACATACTCTTGAGCATTCTCCGCAGTCTGTACATCTGCCTGCTACGTGATATGCACGGATAATGTGGAACATCTTTTCTTCAAAGCTGTTTGCAGGAGATTTATTTTCAACACCTGACTGCGGATTATTAAATACGCACTTTTCGCAGGTGCAGGCAGGGCAAACATCGCGGCAGGCATTGCAACGGATGCAACGCGAAAGCTCGTTCTGCCAGAAAGCAAATCTTTCATCAGGAGTCATAGTCTCTAACTTTTCAACCTCGTCAAAACGGGCAGACTCTAAAACCTCTCCCTCTTCGCCTAAAAGCTCGTCATATGCAACGTGCTTTTTGCTCTTGCAGTTTACGCATCTTTCTAAAAGCACATCTTTAGCATCTATCTCTATTGCATCATCAGCATAAAGAGTTGTTACGGCAATTTTTTCGCCGCAATCAATTTTGATTATACCGTCACCGCAAGCCGCCTTTACTTTTTCAACATCTGCCATACCTTCGCATGGGATGCCTACTGCGTAAACTTTTTCGCGGTCAAAACGATGTTCGGTTAAAAGCTGATTAAAGCTGTATGTGTCGCAAGGCTTTAAGAAAACTAAAATTTTGCCCTCGGTTTTGCGGGTTTTTTCTATTAAATATTTCGAGAAGTTAGCACCGCAAAAATCGTTCCATACAAAGCCTTCTTTAAGCTCTTCTTCTGTTTTGAACACAGCAGGAGTAATGTCATAATCAAACTCACCCTTGCTCCATCCCAAAACGCAGGATACTGTTCCGTCTTTAAGCAGAGAAGCTGCTTTGTCAATTAACTTAGTTTGTGTTATCTTTTGCATCGCAGATCCTCCAATCTCTTATTTTCACCTAATGCGGCTACTTTTTCAGCAAAATCGTTCATAGTAGCAGCAAATTTTGCACCCTCGGCAGCCGAAACCCATTCAACACGGGTACGCTCTTTTTCGATACCCAAATAGTCAAGCATCGAAAACAGCATAGCCATGCGGCGACGGGTGTAATAGTTACCCGAGGTATAGTGACAGTCACCGGGGTGACATCCACAAATTATAACTCCGTCAGCACCGCGCTGAAAAGCACGGAGTATAAACATAGGATTAACACGGCAGGAGCACGGAACACGGATGATTTTTACATCGGCAGGATAATTTAAACGATTGTTACCTGCAAGGTCTGCACCTGCATATGAGCACCAGTTGCAGCAAAATGCCACAATCAGCGGTTTATATTCATTCATTTGCATATAGCATCCACCTCCGCCATAATTTGTCCGCTTGCAAAGCCGTGTAAGTCCATAGCACCTGACGGGCAGGCAACGGTACAAGCACCGCAACCCTGACATACTGCAGGATTTACAACAGCAATTCTTCTTACCAATGTTGTTCTGTCAGGCATACGGAATTCTTTATCCTCGTAAGTGATAGCACCGTAAGGACAAACTCTTTCACACGACGAACAACCGTTACACATAAGCTCGTTTGAATGAGCAATACAGGGGTTACCTGTAAGCTTGTCTTTAGCTAAAAGACCGATAACCTTAGATGCCGCAGCACCTGCCTGAGAAACAGTTTCAGGAATGTCTTTCGGTCCCTGACAAGCACCTGATAAGAACACACCGGCTGTCGGACTTTCTACCGGACGAAGCTTTGGATGTGCCTCGGTAAAGAAGTCGTTTGTATCCATACTCGCTGTAAGCATTGTAGCAAGCGGTCTTGCCGATTTATCAGGCTCGATAGCTGCCGCTAAAACAACTAAGTCAGCATCGATGTGAAGCTGTTTGTTAGATAAAAGGTCAGATGCCTGAACCTTTAACTTATCGCCCTCGGGAACAACCTTTCCGACCATTCCCTTAACATAATGAACACCGTATTCTTCAACGGCACGGCGATAAAATTCATCAAAGTTTTTACCCGGAGTTCTTACATCGATATAGAATACATAAACATCGGTATCCGGATATTTATCTCTTGTGAGCATTGCGTGCTTTGCAGTATACATACAGCAGATTTTAGAGCAGTATTCCTTGCCCTTTTCGGCACACGCATCACAACGTGAGCCAACACACTGTACAAATACAATTGTGTGCGGATGCTTTCCGTCTGACGGACGTAGCAGTTTACCTGCAGTAGGACCTGCCGCATTTGTCAGACGCTCAAATTCTAATGATGTGATAACATCTTTAGACTGATTGTAAGCAAACTCGTCAAATTTATCCATGCTAATCGGGTTAAATCCGGTTGCAACAACGATTGCACCGTATTTTTCCTCGATGTATTCATCCTTTTGAGTGTAATCAATTGCGCCTGCTGCACAAACTCTTGCACAAAGTCCGCACTTGCCGTTTTTAAGCATATTACAAGCATTCGGATCAATTGTTGCGACCTTAGGAACAGCCTGTGCAAACGGAATATAAATTGCACTGCGGTTATCCATACCCAAGTTAAATTCATTAGGAACTTTTTTCATCGGGCATTTTTCAACACACGCACCGCAGCCTGTACAAATATCTTCTTTTACATAACGGGCATTCTTTTTAATTGTAACGTCAAAATTACCTACAAAGCCCTTAACATCTGTAACCTCGCTGTACGAGAAGATTCGTATTTTACCGTTCTGAGCAACGTCAACCATTTTAGGTGTTAAAATACAAGCCGCACAGTCAAGAGTCGGGAATGTTTTATCAAGCTGAGCCATTTTTCCGCCGATTGTAGGCTTTTTCTCTACAATATCAACCGGAAAACCGGCATCTGCAATATCTAAAGCGGTCTGAATACCTGCAATACCGCCGCCGATTACCAACGCACGTTTTGTTACCGGAGATTCACCCGGTGTAAGCGGTGTGTTAAGGTTTACCTTTGCAACCGCCGCTTTACCTAAAATAATGGCTTTTTCTGTTCCGATAGGAATATCTTTATGAACCCATGAGCATTGCTCACGAATGTTTGCGATTTCTACCATATACGGATTTAAGCCTGCTGCCTGAGCTGTTCTTCTGAATGTAGCCTCGTGCATACGAGGTGAACAGGAGCAGACAACAATTCCTGTAAGATTGTGCTCTTTAACAGCCTGAATAATCATATCTTGACCTGCCTGAGAACACATATATTGATAGTTGGTGGAAAAGACTACTCCGGGCTCGTTTTTAAGAGCATCCGAAACCGCCTGTACATCAACAGTACCTGCGATGTTACTTCCGCACCAACATACAAATACACCAATTCTTTGCATTAGTCCTTTCCTCCTTACTTACTGTATTTTCTGAATGCACTGACGATTAACTGCTGAGGAGTTTCGTCATCAAGCATATCAGGCACCATATCTGCCTTTAAGTGATTTGCGCCTTGTCTGCGAACAGCCGCAAGTCTTACTGCCTCGACCAGTTTTGCCGGCTCAACGCCTCTTGGGCATCTGTCAACACAAGCAAAGCAGGTTAAGCATTTATAAAGAGAATCTGAGTTGATTAACGGCTCGATGTCGCCGTTTTCGACCATACTTACAAACTGATGCGGATGATACTCCATCTCGTCATATGCGGGGCAGGTAGCTGAGCACTTTCCGCAACGCATACATTTTTTAGGATTAACTCCGCTCATACGCAAAAGGTCTTCCTGAAGATACTTATTATTCATTTGTATCCTCCTTTACACCAAGTGCCTCTGCCAAAAGCTCGGTAAAATATACTACCGGAATATCAGCACCGTTTTTAATAAGATTATATTTGCAAAGCGGGCAAGCAGTAATAATCATTTCTGCCCCTGCCGCCTTTGCGTTTTCTATAACCGCATTACTCTTTTTCTTAGCTAAATCAGGGCTTTCCATAGCGATATATCCGCCGCAGCATTCGTTACGGTTTGCATATACTACTGCATCAGCACCTATTGCACGGATAAAATCTTCCATAATGGTCGGATTTTCAGGGTCATCCATCTTCATAACACCGTTAGGTCTTAATAAAAGGCAACCGTAATATGCCGCTATTTTTTTGCCGCTAAGCTTGTTTACTACCTTTTCTTTAACTGCGTCAAATCCAACTACATCGCGCAAAAGCTCAAGATAGTGATAAACCTGTGTTTCGCCGCTATATGGTTCTTCGCCCATATATCTGTTTACTTTATCTGCAAACTCTTTATTTGTCTGCATAGCATGATTGGTCTGCTTTATAACGTTGTGGCAAGCAGAGCATACCGTAACAAGCGGTTGTTCTTTGTTTTTTGCCGCTACAAGATCACGAACCGAAGACAGCTTTGTAGCAACCTCGTCGCAAGCGGTAGTAAACACACCGCCGCAGCATTGCCATTCTTCGATTTCTTCCAGAGTAACACCTAAAGCCTCGGCAGCTTTTTTAGCATAGTCATCAAGCTGTTTTGCCTTGTTCTTTAAGGTACATCCAGGGAAATAAGCTACTTTCATTTTACTACCTCCCGATTAAACCATTTCTTCCGGATGGAACACTTCATCAAATTTTTCAGCTGTTAAGAAGCCCAGCTCAACGCAAGCTTCTTTAAGTGATATATTATCCTTAAATGCTTTTTTAGCTGTTTTTGCAGCATTTTCGTATCCGATGTACGGATTGAGTGCTGTAACAAGCATTAAGGAATTGTGCAGGTTATGATACATTTTTTCTTTGTTTGCTGTAATTCCTACTGCGCAGTTTTTGTTAAACGAAACAATTGCTTCTGCCAAAAGTCTTGCAGACTGCAAGAAATTATAAATACAAACCGGCATAAATACGTTAAGCTCGAAGTTACCCTGAGATGCCGCCATCGAAACTGCAACATCGTTACCCATAACCTGAACTGCAACCATAGTTACAGCCTCGCACTGTGTGGGGTTAACCTTACCCGGCATAATTGATGAACCGGGCTCATTTTCAGGGATAAATATTTCGCCAAGACCGTCACGCGGACCTGATGCGAGCCAACGGATGTCGTTTGCTATTTTCATCATATCGCAAGCTAATGCTTTGATTGCACCGTGAGCAAAAACAAGCTCGTCTTTTGATGTTAACGCGTGGAATTTATTTTCAGCAGTCTTAAATGCTTTACCCGTAATTGCCGCGATTTCAGCAGCAACGCTTTCAGAAAATCCTTTAGGAGCATTAAGACCTGTTCCTACAGCCGTACCGCCTAAAGCTACCTCGTAAAGCGGCTCTATTGAACGACGGATAAGCTCAACGTCTTTTTCTAAGCTTGAACGCCAGCCGCTGATTTCCTGACTGAATTTAATCGGAGTTGCATCCTGAAGATGTGTTCTTCCGCTCTTTACGATTCCTTCATTTTCTTTTTCAAGACGTTTAAAGGTTTCGATTAACATTTCTGCCGCAGGAATAAGCTTATCTTCTAAGATTAAAACTGCTGCAATATGCATAGCTGTCGGGAAGGTATCGTTTGAGGACTGGCTCATATTCGAATCGTCATTCGGATGAAGCAGTTTTTTACCTAAAATTTCGTTGCCGCGATTTGCAACAACCTCGTTTGCATTCATGTTAGACTGTGTGCCCGATCCTGTCTGCCATACAACCAAAGGAAAATGGTCGTTTAACTTTCCGCTCATAACCTCGTCACAGGCTGCAGATATTGCACCCAGCTTTTCATCGGTCATCTTTTCAGGACGGAGCTTGTTGTTAGCGATTGCCGCTGCTTTTTTCAACACTCCAAAAGCATGAATAATTTCGCACGGCATTGTTTCGATGCCCACACCTATTTCAAAATTTTCGTGACTTCTCTGAGTCTGCGCTGCCCAAAGACGGTCAGCAGGAACTTTTACCTCACCCATAGAATCGTGTTCTATACGATAATCCATAATTTTCACCCTTTCAATATATTAAATCTTAATATTTCTCATTACTTCTTTTAAGCTTTCGGCACTCTTATGAAGGTCTTCAACCTCTTTATCGTTTAACGGAAGAACTATTTTGTTATGAACTCCGTTACGGCCTACAACATTTAAAAGGCTTAAGCATACGTCGTCAATGCCGTATTCGCCGTGAAGCATTGTCGAAACAGTCATTGTTGTATCAATACCGCTGAGCAGGCATTTACAAATATGACATACTGAAACAGATACCGCATAGAATGTTGCACCTTTTCTCTGAATTACACGTGCGCCCGATTTGCGGACATAGTTTTCAACATCTTCTTTATGAAGCTCAGGGAAGTTAGCTGATTTTAAAACTGATTTGCCGTAATCTTCAACAGGAACGTTCGAAATGTTTGCAATAGACCACGGAACAAACGAAGAATCGCCGTGCTCACCCAAAACGTATGCATGAACGTTCTGCTGGCTTACTGAATAATACTCAGAAAGTCTTGAACGCAAGCGTGCAGTATCTAAAATAGTACCCGAACCGATAATGCGTTCTTCAGGGATACCTGAATATTTAGTAAACGCATAGGTTAAAATATCAACAGGATTACTTACAATAACATAAGTTGCATCAGGAGCATATTTTACAATCTGTTCTGTAATAGATTTTAAAATATCAACATTGGTCTGAGCCAGATCAAGTCTTGACTGACCTGCTTTTCTTGCTACACCCGAGGTAATAACAACAATATCAGAGCCGGCAGCATCTTCATAAGTTCCGGCATAAATGTTGCATGGATTGCAAAAAGGAGTTCCCTGTCTGATGTCTAATGCCTCGCCCAGTGCTTTTTCGTTGTTAATGTCAATCATTACAATCTCAGAAGCAATGCCTTCAATTGTAAGTGTGTATGCGATTGTAGAGCCTACACTTCCTGTTCCTATTACTGTAATTTTATTCATTAAAAATCCATACCTTTCTGCCCTCTGATTAATTATTTACCGTCTTATCAGGGCTGACAAGACCAAGCTTTAAATAATAACTTTTACAATTTTGTTTTTATCTCGTTTTCGAAAAATTCGTTCACGGTTTCGGGAGTTACTGAAAAAACTTCATCGCCAATCGAAACAGAAACCCCATCCTGACATCTGCCCATGCAAAATGCCGAACATAAATTAACCTTATCGCCAAGACCGTTTTGCTCTGACAAAGCCTTCAGGTCTTCGAGCACGTGCTTAGAACCCTTTAAATGGCAAGCACTTCCTACGCATACCGAAACCTTCATTTTTAAACGACTCCTTTCGTTTTTAGATATATAAACACGGACATTGTTAATTATATAACAATGTCCGACAAATTTCAACCCCTAATATACAAAATAATATAATTTTTTATATTTTTTTATTAAAAAAGACTACTATATCAAAATTGACATAGCAGTCCTGTTTTTATAATACTTTACTTAAGAACAATTTTGTTCTTTCGTTCTGCGGATTATCAAAAATTTCTTCAGGTGTTCCGCTTTCTACTATTGCACCCTCGTCCATAAAAATAACACGGTCGGCAACCTCTTTTGCAAAACCCATTTCATGCGTAACAACAACCATTGTCATACCCTCTTCTGCGAGCTGTTTCATAACAGCTAAAACCTCGCCGACCATTTCGGGGTCTAAGGCAGAGGTTGGCTCATCAAAAAGCATAACCTCAGGATTCATACAAAGAGCGCGCACAATTGCAACACGCTGCTTTTGTCCGCCAGAAAGCTGCGATGGATATGTATTTGCTCTGTCAGCCAGTCCGACACGTTCTAAAAGCTGCCTAGCTTTAGCTTCTGCATCTTCTTTTGACATTTTAAGAAGCTTCATCGGCGCAACTGTCATATTTTTAAGTATGGTCATATGCGGAAACAGATTAAAATGCTGAAATACCATCCCCATTTTCTGACGATGGATATTTATATTCACCTTAGGGTTTGTGATTTCGTTACCATCAAACATTATAGAGCCTGAGGTTGGTTCTTCCAAAAGATTAAGCGAGCGCAAAAAGGTAGATTTGCCCGAACCCGACGGACCGATAACAACTACAACCTCGCCCTTTTTAATTTCGGCGCTTACACCGTTAAGAGCTTTGATAGCTCCGCCTTTATAAAACTTACACAAATCGTTTGTTTTTATAATGCAATCACCGTTCACTTTTGCGCAGCCTCCTTTCGAGTAAGCCAATAAGCCACGTAAATAACATTACCATAACAAGATAAACCAATGCCACAAGCAAAATCGGATTAATCTGGTCGTATGTAGTATTTTTAATCTGGTTACCTGCTTTTGTAAGGTCAACAACTGCAACGTAGCCGGCAACAGATGTTTCTTTTAAAAGAGCAATCATTTCGTTACCGATTGCAGGAAGAATGTTTTTAAATGCCTGCGGCAAAATTATAAGCCACATAGTCTGAATGTTTGAAAAGCCCAAAGACCTTCCTGCTTCCATCTGCCCGGGGTCGATTGCCATAATGCCCGAACGGATTGTTTCGGCAACATATGCACCCGAATTTATACCGAACGTAAGCATTGCAACCCACGTTCCGTCTTTTGCTGATATAAATATAATGAAAAATGATATTAAAAGCTGCACTACAACCGGTGTTCCGCGGATAACCGTAAGATATATATTCATTAATACATCTAAAACTTTTAAAACTTTAGATTTTGGACTATTGTGTGCAAAAACTTTTATCATAGCAACAATTGTACCGATAATAACACCGATAACCAACGCACCGAAGGTTATAATGAGTGTTTTTTCAAAGCCCTCGATAAGTGTCATATATCTGTCGCCTACGATAAAGGTTTCGTGCAACTTATCAATCCAGTTATTAAACCATTCCATATTACACTACCTCTCATCCGGAAAAATTGAAAATACTTTTTCCTTTTACTGCAAAAATGGGGCTGTAATTTTTACAGCCCCATAATTAACAAAAGTCTAATTATTCAGCATCATATGGTAATTCGAATTTTTCGAATATTTTAGCCAATGTGCCGTCTGCTTTAAGTTCACCAAGAGCTTTATCTATTTCAGCAGTAAGCTTGTCATCACCCTTCTTAAGAGCGATAGCATATGCTTCCTGAGTTAAAGCTTCGTCTAAAACTTTTGTTTTGCCGTTTTGTTCAGCAGAAAGTGCTCTTGCAACAGCATCGTCAATAACAACAGCATCTACTTTGCCTGAAGTTAAAGCAGTAACTGCTTCTGCACCGGTTTTAAACGACTGAACGGTATATTCGTTATCGAGTAAGTACTGTTCGCCTGTTGTGCCTTCCTGGCAAGAAATTGTTTTGCCTTCTAAGTCAGCAACACCGGAAATTGCGCTGTCAGCTAAAACGATGATAGCCTGAGAAGCTGTGTAGTAATCAACCGAGAAGTTCATGTTCTTCTTTCTTTCATCGTTTGCTGTGATACCTGCAACTGCCATATCGTATTTACCTGTTGCAGCACCTGTTAAAGCAGCATCAAAGTCAATGTTAGTAATTTCGAGCTCTCTGCCCAGTTTTTCAGCAATAGCTTTTGCAATATCTACGTCTGCACCGACGATTTCACCATTTTCTAAGTACTCAAACGGCGGAAACTCAGCGTTTGTAGCCATTGTAAGCTTTTCGCTTTTAGCTGAACAACCTGCGAATACACAAACCGCCATCATAACGGCAAGTGCGAGTGCAATAATCTTTTTCATTATAAAGTCCTCCTAAAAATATATTTGTCATAGTTATTATACATTAAAAAAATTAATTAATCAAGTGTAATTTACAATTTTATTACAAAATGCACTTATTCTTCTTTATAAAATATTAAATTCTTCTGCGATTTCCAATGCAAAATCGGCAATATCGTCATACATTTTTGAATTATCCAGTTCTGCTAAAATATGATGTCCCCCTCTATCATAATAGCGAATCGTCTTTTTAGGACTTTTGATATTTGAATATAAATATTCTGCACTTTTAGGAATAACTACATCATCATCTGCGCACTGCAAAATAAAAGCAGGAGTTTTAACTTGTGAAAGCTGTCGTTTTGTATGATCTAAAAGCTTTTTAAACTCTCGCAGTGTTTTTGGAGGAATGTTATCAATATACATATATCGTCTTATATTTTTAAAATCGTGTTCTTTTAAATCGTGCGCCACACCTTTTATAATCGCAGGTACATTCACACAAAATACGGGACAGTTTACCAGAATTACCGCCGCCGCATTATTTCTTTTTGCGATATTCAATGCTATTAATCCCCCCATTGAAAATCCTATAATTATTACCTTGTTATACTTTTTTAAAAGCTCGTTATATTTTTGATTGGAGTCCGCAAGCCATTCATAATATTTTGAATCAGAAAGTGCTTTTTTGCCCTGCTCGTGACCTTTAATTGTTATTGATTCGGCAAAAATATCTTTTTTATTTAAATGCTTTTTAAGCCGTTCCATCTGATATTTTCCGCCAGCAACCCCATGAATAAGCAAACAAGCCATCTGTTCCATTTTATTCTCTCCTTTTTCTGTTTAGGCTATTAGTTTGCTTAAAAAAACAGAAAATAAAAGGAGATTAAAAAATGTTTTAAAAAACACTTGCAAACCTTTTAAAACTGTGCTATAATAACAATTCGTGATATACAACCGAATATATGGAGAGATGGCTGAGCTGGCCTAAGGCGCACGATTGGAAATCGTGTAACGGCTAATACCCGTTCGAGGGTTCGAATCCCTCTCTCTCCGCCACTAATCAGGGTTTCCGACATTTCGGAAATCCTGTTTTTTTGAAATTCCCAAAAAATTTTTTTGGGAATTTTTATATATTAACCAATCCTGAAATCGTTTCCATAGATGCTTGCTTAGAACTTGCATCAACGTGCGAATAAATATTTGCCGTAGTTGCAAAGTCACTGTGACCTAACCACACCTGAATATCCTTCATGCTAATTCCGTTAAGTTTGCCATTGTTTAGCAAAAGCGAAGCACAGGTATGCCTTAAATCATGAAATCTTACGTCCTTAAGGCCCTTTTTCTCAACCACACGGTTAAATGAACTTGTTATGTAATTAGGCAAAATTAATTCACCTAATTCATCTACCATCACATAATCAAGCCATTTTTTCGAATAAGCACGCTTGAATTTCTTTTGATACATTTCCTGCTTTTCCTTATGTGCCAGCAACCGTGCTTTTGTATCTTTATCCAAGGGCAATGCTCGATTACTTGCATCTGATTTTCCTTTGTCTTTAGCGATAATTTTTACTACTCCATCAACTTCCGGTGTAACAACTTTATGATTAATGAAAACAATATTATTCTCAAAATCAATTGATGACCACCGAAGTCCCACAATTTCACTTCTGCGCAGGCCATATACACCGGCAAAAATAACCGGAAACTCTAATTTTGTGTCCTTGGTTATTTCAATAGCCTTATTGAGTTCAGATGCATTTAATACCTTTGCAACATAATGCTCTATTTCAGGTTTTTCTACTTCTTCAATAGGATTTTCTTTAATGTATCCCTTTTTTCTCGCATAA